>JAUXEM010000126.1 GCA_030620515.1 Salinivirgaceae bacterium | reverse complement strand
TATAGTATTTTATAATGACTAACAAAAGTATAAAAGTTATGATCTATGTGTATAATCAATTATGTTTATGTGTTAATTAGTTGAATGCTTTTATGTTTATTATTATATTTATAATAACTAATAGAATAGTTTTTTTATATAAAATTAATGCTTTAAATGAAAAGTTTCTTATTCGTATTTTTTCTCTTCTATTCATTTGTGGGATATTCTCAGGCTGATTCTATAAAGCTAATTAAATACTCCCCTAAATTTAGGTTCAAAGAAGGTGTATATTTGAATCACACTCAAATGGTAAATAATAAACCTATAGCAAAAAGCAGAATTATTAGTAAATACAACAAAAAGAGTTTCGAGTTTTATGATAAGATATTAGGTGAAGAGACTATTAATTATTATGATGATTATGGTTTAAGGAAAGAAGTTGATGTATTCAACTTATGGGGATTTTGTAGACGAGGATCCATATTTGTAAATTGGGGCGACGAATTTAGTCGTGTTACAGTTATTGGTTCTATATGCCATTTTGTATCGGCAATTACTTTTACTGAAGAAAGGGTTTATAATGATTCATATAGTTATAGTTCCTATAATACACCCACAACTACGAGCAGAACTGAAGTGAGACAATTTTTAATGGTTTTTGCAACAGGTAAAATAATTGATTATAGCTACGAAAACGTATTGTTGCTATTAATGACTGATACAGAACTCTACGATGAATATAATAAGCTAAAGAAAAAGAAGAAAAAGGAGATGAAGTTTCTGTACGTTCGAAAATTTAATGAAAAACAAAAATTATATATCCCCATTAATTAGTAATGATAATTAATAATAGATTAAATTTGTTTTACAAATAAAAAACTATTGTATATATGAAAAAATTAATTGTAATTCTCGTTTTAGCAGGGTTTGGGTTTAATTCCTTTGCGCAGAAAGCTGTAGGAACGCCAAAAGATATTGAGCGTTTTATGAACACAACAACATATATTGTTTTAGAGAAAAATCCCTTGTTAGAGTATAATCAGATAATTAAGGAGACCGTTGAAAAACATTGGACTATTACACCTTATGAGTTTGTTACGTTTTCGACGGACGATTTTGAAAAAGCAAGATTCGATACTTCAAAATCGTTCTTGATAATGCATAAAGTATTTTTTGAAAAAGATAAAACCAAAGCAAAATATAGTTATTTGTATGTTGTTTTAGGTGGCGATTTTGAATATGTTAGACAAATGCCCGAATTGGCATCAATTCCTGTTTCTTACGATGGAGTTGAAGAAGAAAGTTATTCCTATAAATTAGGAATGCTTTGTCAGTTTTTGCAAACACACATTAAATTAACTAAAGAAAATGAAAAGCTAAGCTCTAAGAATATACTAAAGTATTATTATAAAAATTTAACAGCCGATGTTAAAGACAAAACTCTTTATATTACAAAAAGCGACTTGGCTAAAAATTTTAAGTCTATGGCTGAAATAAAGGCTGTTTATCCTTATCCTGTTAAATTAGTTACCAAAGAGGATGTGCAAGCAGCGATTGATGCTAAAGATGAAAGCGTAGTGTTTGTGCATAAAGTTGGGCCAGAAGGGTCAAAACGAAAAGCGCGTTGCTATAATACAATAGTTGGAGCCGCAGATGCACAACTTTACTATTTTAGTTATCACATGATTAGCGATAAAAAGCCTGAGGGTTTACAAAAGAAGGACTGGAAAAAACTAGGCAAAGCAAAAAAGAAAAAATAGTAAAATATAATATTCTTAAAAAGAATTGAGGATGTCCAAAAAGTAGTTTTAGGGTTATTGCGAACTAGCTTTAGGCTAGATAAGCAATCTGTTTAAATTGTTTATCAACAGATTGCCTAGTCATTATTCATCGCAAAGACTCATTATGCTAACTTTTTTGACACCCTCTTTTTTTTGTATTAGGCTTAAATATGCAGAGTGAGGGTTTGACTAGTTTATTAACAGGGTTTTGTAACAATAATACGCCACCTACCTAACAAATATTAAGTGTGTGACAAATGCAAGGTTTTTAGATAGTAGTAGCAATAAAGCTTGCATTTACCATTTATTGTCAAGTATTAAATGTCTTAATATTAGCTTGTTTTGTGTTTCTCAGCAAACCCTATTTAAGGGCTTGTATATTTATGCAATGACTAAAAACGGTATTAAGCATTCGGCTAAAAGCCGAATGACCCAATTAGCTAGGGACACGCTGCTTCTAGCTGCGTGAATAAATGTTCGACTGAAAATAAAATGATGTTAATATATTCGGCTAGAAGCCGAATGACCCAAGCAATGTTTAATTGACTAGGGACACGCTGCTTCTAGCTGCGTTTTTATTGTTTTATTCGGCTGGAAGCCGAATGGCCCCATACCGAATAATCCCCAATAGTGTTTACTTTGCAACACTTTCAAATCCAGTTGATTTTTGACTAGGAGTATAATGAATTGCTGGATCAGCATTTGTAACAACATCATCACTATCAATATCCAATCTACCAGAATGAACAAAATCTTCATAACCTGTAGTATTTTCATTTAATATAAACACGATTGATGAATCTTTGATTGTTGATTTGATAAAGAAAAAACGTAGGTTATGGAAAAAAGGAAGCGGTAGAAATTTATTGGCCGCATTAAAGACTGATTTTCAAGAACATTCAATAGAAATAGGTCGAGATAAATTTTTTGACTTGTTGCGAGAGAATGGAATGTTAATGAAAAATAAGAAACGAAAAACAAACACAACAATGAGCTACCATCACTTTCATAAATATCCAAATATTATAAAGGAGCTTATTCCCATAAGATCTGGGGAGCTTATGGTTTCTGATATCACATACATATGGATTCAAGACATTGAAAATTTTGCATACTTATTTTTAATTACCGATGTGTATTCAAGAAAAATAATTGGCTATTGTGTGAGTGATTCACTAAAGGCGTATTCTGCTGTTTTAGCTTTAAAAATGGCATTAAAGCAAATAGATCAGCCAGCAAATTGCATACATCATTCAGACAGAGGAATTCAATATTGTTGCCATGATTACACCAAGTTGCTGCAAAAGAATGGGATAACAATAAGCATGACAGAGAATGGTGACCCACTAGAAAATGCAATTGCAGAAAGAATAAACAAAACTATAAAAGAAGAATTTACTGATGAAAAAACGCTAAGTTTTAAAACCTTTAATCAGGCAAAAAAGGAGTTGCCAAAATTTATTAGTTTTTACAACAATGAACGACCTCATAGGAGTATTGATATGTTAACACCCTCTGTCGCTTATAATATGACTGGGGAGATAAAACGAAGGTGGAAAACATATTACAAAAACAATAAACAGATTAAGATACTAGAAGGGGAATTTTTATAGGAATATTCTCATAAGTATGATTTAAAAGAAAAGGCTGCTATATTTGCAGCCTAATCATACTTTCGAGATTCAAGGTATTCCTGGCGAGTTGACATCCCCATATCAGAGCTCGCTTCCGCTTCCCTTGAATAAGTACAAAGCAATAGAAAAAAAATAGAATTTTAAAATGAGATTCTATTTGTAATTGTTAATAACTAAGAAAAAGAGTCAACTAAAATCATGACGCTGCAATCGTTGCAAGCAGTCTTTTTGTTTAGAAACGTGCATTTGCATGCAACGAAATAATGAGAATATACAAACAACATAGCTATTTTAAACTACAGCCAATGTAACGAACTGTTAATTTATCAATCATAATTAATTATGTGTATTAATACATAGGGGTTATCAATATCATAAAAAAAGCTATTTTATTTCAAGCATACTGCATATACTAACAATAGCACGTTATATTTTTAGGCTCACTACCTGCCCTACTAAGTCATTCAGCCTGCCTATTCGGCAGACAGGGCGGGCTCATGCCTGTCCGCCGACTGGGTAGGGCTCAAGATTTAACGATTTATTATATTTGTGTATAGCAATTTTATTTACTACATTTAGTATCAGGTATTAAGGCAAGTCTATTTTATTTCTAACTTAAAACATAAGGTATGAAAACAAAAAGAATCTTTATCATTGTGGGTGCTATTTTTTTTAGTGTAGTTTCTTTTGCACAAGAAGATTGGAAGCCACGAATTCATTTTACTGGGTATTTAAATTCAGTAGTTGAATATTCTGACCATGCAGATGAAAGTGCCGTAAAGTTACCAGCAGAAAAACATTGGGGCATTGGCTTAGCTCAAGTCGGTTTTTTAGCTACCTATAAGCCCTTAGAGAAAATAGAAATTAAAACAACTATTGTTTATAGCCCTTGGGTGCGAAGTTGGCACGATGTGTTAATTGAAGCTTATGGAAAATATAGGTTTAATGAAAAATTTAATATTGGTGCAGGAAAATTCCTAACTCCATTGAGTCCTTCTAATTTATCGTTTTATGCACCACTAAATACAAGCGGTGTGTTACCGATGGTTGTTTCTCATCATATGTTTTTTCCGCAAAGTATTAGTGGATTTCAAGTAGCAGGTGCATTTGGCGACGATTTTAAAATTGACTACAATGCTACTTATGGCAATTACTATATTACTGACCATATAGAGAGTGGTGTGTTAGGTATTCAAGGGCAAGAAGAATTATGGCCATTTCAAGGGCATTATGAAGTTTATGAAGGTAATAAACCAGAGTCATATTTAGGGGGTTCGGGTCGATTAGCATTTAATTATCAAGATTTTGTTAATTTAGGATTAAACATTTTTGAAGGTACAGAGTCTAATTTAGTAGTTTTAGATCCAGCAACTTCTGAACCATCAAGTTTTGAGCCTGCAAGACAAACTTCATTTGGAGTTGATTTGCATGTTAATGTTAAAAAAATTAAACTTAATACTGAATATTGGATGGCAAATGCTGTTACAACAAAAAGTGCTACAGAATACAAAATGGATTACGAAGGTTATTATGCTGAGTTAATTTATGATGGGGGACAGCTTAAGCCATGGATAAGGTATGAATATATAGAAGATGCTCAAGCTGTTTATACCAATGGCGATTTTGTTAACATTCCAATAGTTTCATATTCAGGAGGAATAGCATATCGGCCAATTTACGAAACTATTTTTAAATTGGAATATAGAAGAGTGTTAATTGAAGATTACCAAGATACAGGATTACCTTCTACGGATTTTCAGGATTATAATTATTATTTATTATCGGTTGTACTTTCATTTTAAAAAAAGAAATTATGAAAAAATATATATTTTTATTAGTGACTTTATTTTTTGGAATTACAATTCAGGCACAAAGCTATAAGGTAATTGTAAACAAGTCAAATTTAACTAGCACATTAAATAAAAAAGAAGTTTCGAATTTTCTTTTAAAGAAAAAAACTAAATGGCCCGACGGACAAAAAGTAGCACCCATAGATCAGAAAGCAAACTCTGACGTAAGGAAATCATTTACAGATGCAGTTCATAAAAAATCAGTTAGTGCTATTAAAAGTTATTGGCAACAGTCAGTATTTGCAGGTAAAGCAACGCCACCTTTAGAAAAAGCTAACGATATCGATATTGTGAATTTTGTTATACAAAATCAGGGAGCTATTGGTTATGTTACAGCCGATGCAGATGTTACTGGTGTTAAAGAGTTAAACGTCACAGACTAAAATGTTTTTTTATAAATTATAATATAAAAATTATGTTCAATAATTTAAAGATCAAGCACAAAATTTTGCTTTTTCCTGTATTATTTACACTTGTAATTGCTATTGTGTTTATCATATTTAATTTTAGTAATATTAAGTCGGAAGCATTATTACATAAAATACAATATGGTTATGTTCCTTATCAGGAACAAGCTAGTATTTTACGTAATGAACTAAACAATTTGCAACGTGGTATGCAGGATGCTGTTGCTGCAGCCGATGATGATAAACTTGCAGAAACAGCTGTAATATTTAAGGTAATTAGCAGTTATATTGACACTATTTCAAGAAATGAGATAGGGAAAGGGAATAAAGAAATATCTGCAGTGTCAAACAAAATAAACGATTACTATATTTTGGCATTGGAGGTTTCAAAAGCAATGATACAAGGTGACTTTAGCGAGAGTATGGGTATTAATATTAATAAAATGGTTGAAGATTATAATTCAATAAAAACATTATTAGATAATATTATTATTGATAGTAAAGAACAAACAGCTGAGGTTTTTCTTCAAACAGAACGAAATTCAAGTATTTCAACTCGTAATGTCATATTAATTTTGGTTATAAGCTTAATTGTTTTTATGCTCATTTCATATCTAATATCAACATCGTTAAATAAGTCGATACGACTAATTCAAAGTAGGCTGCTCGATTTATCAGAAGGTAAGCTTTTTGTTAATAAAAATAATGTAGAGGCGGTTAATAAGGATGAAATTGGGCTAATGATTGAAGTTACTGATCAGTTAATTGAAAAGCTTCGATCTGTTTTAACCGATGTTAGATCTGGAATAGAAACAATGGCTGATGCCAGTAGCGAAACAAGCAATACATCAGAACAATTGTCGCAAGGAGCAAATGAACAAGCAGCCTCGGTTGAAGAAATTGCTTCAACCATTGAAGAGATATCGGCAAATATTAATCAGAATAACGACAATGCCCAAAATACTGGTAGAATTTCAGAGGAAGCTAGTGTTGGTATTAAACAAGTAGCTAGTCAATCGGGTAAAGCGGTTCATGCTAATAAAACAATACTCGATAAAATAGGTATTGTAAATGATATTGCGTTTCAAACAAATATACTGGCATTAAATGCTGCTGTTGAAGCTGCACGTGCAGGCGAGCATGGCAAAGGATTTGCCGTTGTTGCTGCCGAAGTACGTAAATTAGCCGAAAAAAGCAAACAAGCTGCCGAAGAAATAGTAACACTTAGTCAGCAAGGCTATGATATTACTTCGGAGGCGGTTACTGTAATGAACGATACTTTCCCAAAGGTTGATAAAACAAGTTCATTGGTTCAAGAAATTGTTGCTTCCAGTATGGAGCAAACAAATGGAACAAGTCAAGTGAATAATGCAATTCAGCAACTTAATAACTTAACACAGCAAAACGCTTCAGCTTCTGAACAACTTTCTAGCAATGCAGCGGAATTAGCTGAACAAGCAAAAATAATAAATGGATTAATCGCATTTTTTAGCTTTGAATAGTGCTTTTTTACATATAGATGTTAATGAAACTGTTAAGTAGTCTTTGCAAGAAAACGTGAAATACTGCGCCTGCCTGCTGCAGGCAGGTTATTATTATTTTGAAAACAGTTACTTCGACCACGCTCAGTACATCGCATTCACAAAAGTGAACTCCTTGATTTTCAAAAATTTGAAAGTCTTGTCTTTGACGTTTTTTGCTAAAGACATTCAAAACAAGGAGTTTTCTTGCTGACACTAAGTATAGTAAAATAAAAAAGAGTGGAGATTTATTATTCTCAACTCTTTTTTTTGAGTAATATTTATGTTAGCATTTTTGCTTGTAAGTAATTATTAGTTCTAATTTTGCTTGCTGAATAAAAACAGTATGATATTAAATAACTATACAATTAGCAATTATAATATGTGGACAGGCAGGATCGATAATCCAAATGACCCTGATTCGTTCCGAATGCATCAAATTATAAAGCTAATTGATATTACTCAGCCTAAGTTTAATATTGACAATAAGACGGGCTTTAATATCTGTTTTATTGGTTTTTGTTGCGATGAAGGAGTACGAAGGAATTTAGGTCGCCAAGGAGCCAAACAAGGACCTGAATATATTAGAAAAGAATTTGCCAACCTACCGGTTACTTTTGGCTCTAATGTTTGTATTTACGATGCAGGAGATATTAGCTGTGTTGATGATAATATGGAAGAGGCACAAAAGCAACTAGAACTTGCTGTTGAAGTTATTTTAAACAATAATTTTTTACCTATTGTAATAGGTGGTGGACACGAACTGGCTTTCGGACACTATAATGGAATAAGCAACTACTTGTCTGCAATTAATGACAATTCTTTAGGTATTATTAATTTCGATGCTCATTTAGATATGCGGCCATATGAAAATAAGGGATCATCGGGAACAATGTTCTCGCAAATTGCTGATACATGTGAGGCTAAAAATCAAGATTTTTCATATATGTGCCTTGGTGTACAAACCTATGCAAACACCATAAGTTTATTTAAAAAGGCCGATTCGCTTGAGGTAAATTACGTTCTTGCCAAAGATTTTACAGAATCGAATTTTGAAAGTATATCTTCACAATTAAATGCTTTTATTGAAAAGCATAAACATATTTATGTAACCATATGTAGCGATTTGTTTAACTCGGCTGTTGCACCTGGAGTATCAGCCATGCAGCCATTTGGTATGAATCCTGAGGTTGTTCTTAACTTTATTAAGCAAATAATAAAAAGCAATAAAGTTATAAGTATTGATATTGCTGAAGTATCGCCCCGATTCGATCAAGATAACAGAACAGCCAAATTAGCTGCAATTGTTATTTATGGAATGATAAATGCTTTTATTGAAGCTAAAGGCATGGAGCGGAAGCTTAGGGACTAAGTGCGTATTTGGATATCTTTAGTAAATTACCTCGGGGCAAGCCCAAGAAGCATTAAAATTCAAAAAAAAATAAATTTCAAAATAAAGACGAGGCAAGCCTCGGGGAATTTACCCCACAGAGATTAAGCTTTTGTTTTTATTTTTCAATAAAATGTGACTTATGCTTATGTAAGCATAATTGTGATGTTTATATTTCGTTATCTTTAAAACAATAATTAAGTAAACAAAAAATAACTGAGAATTATGGAAAAGAAATTTGTTTTAGCATGTTTATTTATTTTTCTATCAGGAACATATGTATTGGCTCAAGATGTAGTTAATTTGAAACATGAGAATCATTTCAAGCAAGTTGATACTATTGAAACAGAGCAATATACAATAGAATTATCAGATGTGCATACACAGCAAGCATTTTGTCAGGCAAAGTTTAAATTGACTAACAAAACAGATGATTACATGCTCGTTTATCCTGAAAGATTTTTGTTCACTTTTGAACAAGGTACTTATTTCGCAAAACAAAAGTTTGGTCTTACTTCATTTGTTGCAGGAGGGACTGTTTTAGCACCACAAAAATCGAAAAGCTTTGTTACTAAAATAACAGAAGGGCAGGATTTTCATGTAGATAATTTTGACTTAGAAATTAAGGATTTATACATAGTTCCAACTCAAGTTGAAGGTATAGAAACAGAGAAATTTCAAATGCCAGCAAATAAAAACAGCTTTGAAACGGCAGGTTTTAAAGTTAATTTGATAGAATTAATTCAAAGAACACAAGGAACTGTTGTTCATTTTTCTTGCGAATATGTTGGTAATAATATTGGTATTGTCGATCCAAGCAAACTTGTTGTGAGTACTGAAAAAGGAGAATTCTCCAATGCAGAAAGAAAAAGCAAGGTTTACATTATGCAGAAGGGCGACAAAGTTAAATTTATGGCAAAATTTGTAATCGAAGGTAAGGTACTCGACATGCAGTTTGCAACTATGTTTATTGATTGGAAAGACACATTCAAAGAATCGGAAAAAATATTACAACAAAATCATAAATTGAGTTTCGAACTTGATACAGGCTTAACAAAAAGCAAGAATAGGTAGAATTAGATAACCCAAGAGGGTGTCCAAAAAGCTTAGCCTATAAGTCATTGCGAGTGATCATCCAAAAAATTAGAATAGATGAAAAATTACATAAACTGAAGCTTTGGCAGACCGCTTCGTTCCTCGCGGTGACTCTCCAGCTATGGGTCTACTGCGAGGAACGAAGCAGTCTGTTGCCATTAAAAAAATATGTCAATGGCAGGAGGAACGACGAAGCAATCTGAGGATTTAAAGAAGATGGAGATTGCCTCTCTAGCCTTAGGCTAGATCGCAATGACCCAAAAATAGATTTTTGAATCTTCTTTTTTATTAGCTTTTCTTTCGTTTATCTATAAACACAATTGGCTTGCGGCTCATTTCAGGGTGTTGCAGTTTATGTATTTCTTCGGGGCTTTCAAATTGAATACTTGGTGCCACTCTTAGCTTAGCTCTAAAGTGATCTTTAATATTTTTTTCAAACTCCTCAGTTGGCTTATTACAGCCTACTCTAATTATTATATCATCGGTACCAATATCTTTTGTCGATACTTCAACAAGGTAGTTTTCAACGCCTTTAATTTCGTTTAGTATATCGTACAATGATGGTGGATAAAGTGTTGTACCCTTATATTTTATCATTTGCTTTTTGCGACCGACTAACGGTCCTAAACGCAAGGTGTTACGTCCGCATTTGCATGCATCAATATAGTGGTGGCAAATATCTCCAGTTTTAAATCGCAATAAAGGCATTCCTTCCACTCCAAGTGTTGTAATTACAATCTCACCTAATTCTCCAGGGTTAACCGGATTTTCATCATCGTCTAAAAATTCAGCAATCATTAATTCTGGGTGAATATGCCCACCAACGCCTTCGGTACATTCCGAAAAAGCAGCTCCCATTTCAGTAGATGCATAAGTGGAATACAGCTTAATATCCCATTTGTCGGTAATTTGTTTGCCTAGTACGTTGTAGCTAAAATCGTTGTTACGTATTGGTTCACCAATGCAAATAGCCGATTTTACTGATGTATTTTTATAGTCGATATCATTAGCTTCAGCATATTCAATTAGTTTTAGCAAGAAAGAGGGCACAGTTACAAAAGCAGTTGGGTTTATTCGCTTTAAGGTATCAAATTGTAGTTCAGGATTACCAGGTCCAACGCGCACAATACCCGCACCAAGTTTACGTAAGCCTAAAAAGTATGCAAGCCCAGCCATAAACCGTCGATCCATGGTTACCATTAATTGGAAAATATCATCTTTAGTTGCTCCGGCACATGCAAACGAGGCATATTCATTGTAAGCTAATCGCTCTAAATCGTTATCGGTAACAGCAAAGGTTACAGGATTACCCAGAGTT
>JAUXEM010000092.1 GCA_030620515.1 Salinivirgaceae bacterium | reverse complement strand
GGCTGCGAATATATAATTATTTTATAAATTTTATATATTAATGCATTATATCTTAAAAAAAATTCGTATATAGTGTAACCTTTTAGCATTAGTGAATTGGTTTTTATTTATGGTAATATTGTGTTATTTAGGAAAAATATTTAGTAATTATTATTTTTGTAGGAAAAATAACTAATTATGACACTGTATTTCATTAAAGTGGAATTATTTTTTTACCCATTTTGTATTTATGCTAAATAACATGAGTATTTTTACTGCGGTAGATGGCTAGATTTTTATATATCCTGTAATGCCTTTTAATTCAAGTGATTAATTGAATTTATGATATATTATGCTAACTAATTAATTTAATTGTAAATATTGTTAGTTCATGTAACGTGAATTAAATATTTTGCGTATATGTTTAATTGCAGATATTGTTATGTAAAATTTCAACAATAATTAGTATTGAATTTTTTTTAATATAATTCTCTAACAGATTTTATTAGAAAATTGAATGCTTACATTTGATTACAATTTAATTACTAATATTATTTGAAAATTGCAGAGATGAGAAAGAGAAAAGTGCTATTTAGTTATACTGCCATTCTATGTTTTACGATTAGCGGTTTATTTGCGTCGCCGGCTGATCCTACGCCACGTGTAATTATTATGCCAGATGGAACAGAGGTAACATTAGTGATAAAAGGTGACGAAAAAGTTAGATGGGCAGAGACCGTAGATGGATATACCGTATTGAGTTCTCAAGATGGATTTTATAAATATGCTTATAGATCTGTTAATGGCGATTTGAGTATTTCAGATCAAAGAGCTAACGATCCTGAAAAAAGAAACCATGACGAGAATGTGTTTTTATCTAATATTGATACAAATTTATTATATAGTAAATCGCAGGTTTTAACTTTAAAAACTATATGGGATATTAAAAGAAAAGAAGCCTCAAAAGGATTCCCAACTACTGGAAAACGCGATTTGATAATGATATTAATAGGATTTAGCGATACTGAATTTAGTAAGTCGCATTCCGATTTTAATATCTTAATGAATCAAACAGGTTATTCTGTAAATGGCGCCACGGGAAGTGTTAAAGATTATTTTAGCGATAATTCATTTGAGCAATTAACATTGAATACGATTGTTGTAGGGCCTTATGTTGCCTCGGAAAATATGGCATATTATGGAGATGAAAATGGGGATGCTCGCGAGCTTGTAAGTGAAGCTATTGATTTGGCAGATGCTGATGTTGATTTCTCAAAGGCAGATAATGACAGCGATGGAAATGTAGATGGTATTTATATTATATATGCAGGTTATGGTGAAGAAGCAGGTGGCGGTGATGCCGCTATATGGGCACATGCATGGAGTTTAGCTTCATCTGTTGAAAAAGATGGAGTTGCAATATCAAGATACTCATGTTCGCCAGAATTGTCTGGTAATTCAGGATCAACAATAACTAATATTGGAATAATATGTCATGAGTTTAGTCATGTTTGCGGTTTACCCGATTATTACGATACTGATTATGAAGAATCTGGTGGGCAATCATTTGATTTAGGTGGATGGGATTGCATGGCTGGAGGTAGTTGGAACAATGATGGAAAAACACCACCATTTCACAATGCTTATTCTCGAAATGCTTTAGGTTGGCAAACTACTACTTTACTTGATGCAACTAAAGATGTTGAGCTCTTAAATTCAGCAGAAAATAATGTTTCATACAAGTTTTTATCAAATACAGTTGATGAGTATTTCATGGTGGAGAACCGTCAAAAAATTAATTGGGATGCATATGTGCCACACCATGGTATGCTTATATATCATGTCGATTTAAATTATTCTGGTTGGTTATCAAATGATATAAACAATGTGCCAGATCATCAAGGAATGGATATAGAAGAAGCAGATGGAATACAGAGTAAAGGTTCTACTTCGGGTGACCCCTTCCCAGGTACATCTAGTAAAACATCATTTACCGATGCAACTATACCTAGCTCCTTATCTTGGGATGGCGTGGCTACAAATAAACCAATAACTAATATTGTTGAAGACGATGCAGGAAAGATAACTTTTCATATTGATTTTGGTGGAGGTTCAGCAGGTACAGAGCTTTTGATAGTAAATTTTGAAGACAACGAAGATTTATCGGGATGGAAGGTATTGAATGGTAATGCAGATGATAGTAAATGGCAAATTCTTAGTAAGGGTGGAATTAATGACACAAAATGTGGCGGCTATCATTATAGTGATACCGAAATTGCTGATGATTGGTTATTTTCAAGGGCTATTGATTTAGTTGCAGGAGTTGAGTATGAAGCTAATTTTTATTATGCGGTTGGTGATAGTTATTATCCTGAAAAACTCAGTTTGTATTATGGTAATGACAATACTGGAGCTATGTCCAATTTAATTATTGACTTAGGAGCCATTGCAAATCAAACTTTTACAAAATCGACAAATGACATAGTTGTATCTGCAAGTGGAACCTATTATTTTGGATGGCACTGTTATAGTGATGCTGGTATGTTCGAGGTTTATGTAGATTCTATTGTTGTTAGAGAGAAAACAGCAATTGCACTTGAAGGCATGTTTACTGCAGATGTTACTTCTGGAGAAATACCACTAACGGTTAAATTTACTGATCAATCGACAGCTTCTCCTACATCTTGGAGCTGGGATTTTAATAATGATGGAATAGAAGATTCTGATGTGCAGAATCCTTCGTATACATTTACTGAGATTGGCGTTTATACAATTTCTCTTGATGTATCAAATGCTCAAACAAGCGATGCTGTAACAAAAACAGAGTACATTAGTGTTAATGCTGTTGGAATTATTAGCCATAGAGACATTAGAACATGGCAGTTGCATCCTAATCCAGCATCTAGCCAGGTTACTATTTCGTTTTTAAAAGAACAACATTCCAATGTAACTGTAGAAATATATAGTACTAATGGGCAAAAGTTTTATGCCAAAAGTTTTACTAGTATCCAGAAAGATAGTGAAGTGCTAATTGATTTATCAGTATTTGAAAATGGTGTTTATTTTGTTAAGGTTTTATATGATGAGACTTGTAGTTTAGAGAAACTGATTATTCAATAATACTTATTTACAGCTTGCAAAAAGGCTAATTGGTTTTTCATGAATTCTTTTTTATGTATGTTAATTTTGTATATAGTGGCGACTTTTGAAAATAAAAAAGTCTATTTTTAGTGTGATTTTATTATATCAAATAAGTAAAACTAATTTAAAATGAAAAGGATAGCATTTATCTATTTTATTATTCTTGCGTTTTTATTTGGAATAGCGCAAATAGCTGTTGCTCAAGTAACAATGGATGTAAATGAATTAACTATTGATAAATTATTTCATACTGAGGAGTATTCGCAAGAAAGAATGAGTCGCATACAATGGCACAAAGATGGTGATGCCTATACGGTATTGGAAGCTTCAGGTGCTGATTGTGGTGGAGTTAATATTGTTACCTACCAATCTAAAACTAAAAAGGTACTAAATACCATTAGTGCTGAAAAGCTAATACCATCAGGATATAAGGTGCCGCTTGCTATAGCATCGTATAGTTGGTCGGGTGATTTTAAAAAACTTTTAATTTTTACAAATACTAAAAAAGTATGGCGTAGTAATACAAAAGGAGATTACTGGATTTATAATATAGCTGATGAATCATTATTTCAGATTGGGAAAAGGTTGCCTTTATCATCGTTAATGTTTGCAAAATTCTCACCAGACAACGCCAGTATAGCATATGTAAGTAATTTTAATTTATATATTGAGAATTTGACTACAAATGAAATTACAAAGCTAACTACTGATGGCAATGGGGATATTATAAATGGCACTTTCGATTGGGTTTACGAAGAAGAGTTTTCATGTAGAGATGGTTTTCGCTGGAGTGCCAATGGAAAATATATTGCCTATTGGCAGTTAAATGCTTCTGATATTCAGACATTTTACATGATTAATAATACCGACTCCGTTTATTCGCAAATTGTACCTGTACAGTATCCTAAAGTTGGTCAGAATCCATCGAGTTGTAAAGTAGGGATAATAGACTTATCAAATAAGGAAACTACATGGGTGAAGGTTCCTGGCGATCCTTATCAAAACTATATTCCAAGAATACAGTGGATTAAAGAAAAACTATTAATTACACAATTGAACAGGAAGCAGAATCGTTTCCAATTGTGGCTGGGTGAAGCTAATTCTGCTGAAACAGAATTGTTTTATTCAGAAAAAGAAGATACATGGATTGATATATTAAATACAGATGTGAGTCAACCAAGTTTTGAAATGACAGATATGCCAGTAGTTGATAATGGAAACAGCATAATACGCATGACAGAGAAAGATGGCTGGCGTCATATTTATAAATTATCATTTACAGATAAAAGCGAAACATTACTTACTAAAGGGTATTATGATGTTGGTTGTATTTATGGAGTAAATGTAAAAACACAGGTAGTATATGCAAGTGCATCTCCCGAAAACTCAACCCAAAGATATTTGTATGCAGTTTCATTAGATGGCAAGTCACCAGTAAAAAGAATAACACCGCATGAGTATTCTGGTATTAATGGATACAATATTTCTCCAAAAGGGAGCTATGCTTTTCATTCTCATTCAAATACTACAACTGTTCCTACAACAAGATTGATCTCTTTATCGAATCATAATACTATAGAAACAATTATAGATAATAAGGTTTATGGTGAAAGAGTAAATGCACTTAATTTACCTACCTACGAATTCTTTAAAGTTACTACCATGGATGGAGTTGAGCTGGATGGCAAAATATTAAAGCCTGTTAACTTTAATTCTGAAAAGAAATACCCTGTTTTGTTTTATGTTTATGGAGAACCATGGACTCAGACAGCAACTGACAGGTGGCGCTTTGGCTGGGATAATTTATTGAGCCAGAAAGGGTATGTAATAATAACAATGGATAACAGAGGAACTCCTTGTTTAAAGGGAAAAGATTGGAGAAAAAGTATATACAAAAAAATTGGTGTTGTAAATTCACGCGACCAGGCAATGGCTACAAAAGAAATTTTAAAATGGGATTTTATAGATAAAGATCGAATAGCTGTATGGGGATGGAGTGGAGGCGGTAGTATGACTCAAAACCTAATGTTTCGTTATCCTGAAATATATAAAACAGGAATGTCTGTAGCAGGTGTATCTAATCAACTTACTTACGATAATATATATCAAGAACGATACATGGGTTTGCCATCAGAAAATATTGAAGCTTTTGTGGAGGGCTCTCCTATAACTTATGCTAAGGATTTACAAGGGGATTTGCTATTAGTTCATGGAACTGCCGATGATAATGTGCATTACCAGAATTGTGAATTACTAATAGATGAACTAATTAAACACAATAAGCAGTTTCAAGTAATGCCTTATCCTAATCGTACGCATGGTGTGAGCGAGGGTGAAAATACAACTCGTCATCTTTATACATTATTAACAAATTATTTGATGCAACATATTGAATCAGGGGCTAAATAAAATTTATCATTTAGCAATAACCCGCCTGTCAAAAGTGTACGGTGGGTAGGTTTCCCAAGCCTTTGGTAAACAATTTATCAAGTTTACCAAGTGCTATTATTACAAGATGTTTTATGCTGCCATCGAGCCCGGTAGCTTTCTCAAAACTGACAATTATTATATCGCTGTATTGATGTTTTGTTATATTTTACAAAGGCTTTATAAGCATTAATGTAGCTTAAAACTGGCAGTGTGGGTTAAGATGCATAAATCTGTATACCATGCTTTTTGCTTAATACAGGTTGTAAGAAACTAGGCCTATTTATTTTCCTATTTAAAATATGGTTTCATACCTTATGTATAAATATGAATAGCCGCATTAAACGTGGGTTCATGCATGGTTATGTGAGATATTTACGAGTAAGATACTCCCTTACCTACTTGCTTTTAGTATTTCGTCAATATTTTCCACTACTTTTTTTGCATTGTCTTTTGTAAAACAGAGTGCTGGTTTTGTTTTTATTACACTATCGAAAGGACCATCTGTGCTAATAAGTATGTTTTTGTTTCTGAGTTCATTTTTGATGCGATGCGCCAATTCTACATTAGGATCCATACTATTTTCTCTAATAATTTCCATTCCTAAAAATAAACCTGAACCTCTTATATCTCCAATGACATTGTATTTTCTTTGCAACTCAAAAAATAATGATTTATAATAGTCTCCAACAATTTTGGCGTTCTCTTGTAATTTTTCTTCCTCTATAACCTCCAAAACTGAAGTGGCAACGGCACACGAAACTGGGTTGCCACCAAACGAACTAAAAAACTCAACACCTTTGCTAAACGATTCAGCTATTTCTTCTGTACATATTACAGCACCCATAGGATGTCCATTTGCCATTGGTTTGCCAATAATTACCATATCAGGAATAACATTATGAGCTTCAAATCCCCAAAAATAATCTCCCAATCGTCCAAATCCTGTTTGAACTTCGTCACTTATACATATGCCACCTTGTTTTCGTATGGCAGGGTAAACTTCTTTTAGGTATCCATCAGCCAACGGAACTTGGCCAGCACAACCAACAATTGGTTCACTTATAAATGCAGCAATAGGTAAATTTGAATTGTTGATTTGGCTAATAGCTTCTTGTGCATACTTTTTGCCGGCATTTTTATCATTAGCAGTAAATTTACCTCTATATGTATCAGGGATTTGGGTTTTTAAGATGAAATCTTTTTGTCCTTGTCCTTTTGGATTGTTGAATTTATAGTCGCTAATATCAGTAGCAGTTTGGGTGTGCCCATGATAACCGTGTTCCATTACCATTAACTTTTCATATCCAGTATGTATTTTAGTAATTCGTATGGCTAAATCACTTGCAGCACTACCCGAATTCACAAAATAAACCTTATTTAAAGAGGCTGGGAATTTTGATAATAATTTTTCTGCATAATCAGATAATTGATCATAAAGATACCTAGTGTTGGTGTTTAGTGTTGCCATTTGCCTTTGGCCTGCAGTAACAACTTTTGGGTGTGAGTGGCCAACGTGCGGAATATTATTATAGGCATCTAAAAAGGTGTTGCCATAAGCATCATACATATATTGAAATGCTGAACGAACCATGTATATTGGTTTCGCGTAACTTAATGATAATATGGGGCTAATATTCCGTTCTCTTTTTTTTATTAAATCTTTAATAGTAAGTGGTTTTTCAAAAGTCAAACCTATTGCTTCTCTAAATGTGTTTTCTGCATTTATTGGATTAATGCTTAGCCATTTATAGAGCATTTGCCAAGCGTTTTTTTCGCTTGATGTTGCATAGGTATTTTGCGGATCCACTTTTCTTGAATGAGCCGAATTACATACACTTATCACTAATCTAGCTGCTATTAGATAATAAAGAATTTTTATTTCTTTTTCTTCAATTGGTAACCTGCTGTGATATGATGTTAAAATAACTGAAGCCCATTTTAATGGTTTTTCTTTGTTGTAACAAGCATAAGTTATGGCAACTGCAAGCTCATTAATTAGAAATGAGTGTGCTAAATCTCCAAAATCAATAAAACCGGAAACCTCCCCATTTTTAGAAAGCACATTCCATTCGTTGGCATCATTATGGATAATTTGTTTCCTTAAACTCGGCAAAACTGGGTTTACTATTTCTTCAAATTGTTGAAAAAAGTATCTTATGGTATTTCTATCTTTAGCATTAGGAATATCATTGATATATTTTTTATTCAAATTTAAATATTGAATATCCCATTCCCACTGCCTTGCCTTAATAGTATTGTTTTTGTAGTTTTTAAGGTTTAAATTCATTTCGGCAAGTGATAATCCGAATGATTGAAAGATATTTTTAGTATGTATTGCGTTCCCTAAAAATTGACCATCAAGAAACGAGAGCATCCTGCAAATTAGTTTTTCACCATCTATATTAAGAATTTTAATATATGAATTGTCTTTAAATTGAAGTGGTGTTGGATATTTATTTTTATTTTGAAGAAATAAAAGCGTTTCGTTTTCTGCATTAACAAAATCTAACAATTCATCATTGTATTTATAGGTTTTAAAAATATAATTTTCATCACCAGTTTTAACTAGGTAATTTGCATTTTCATAACCGTCAAGTTTCTTGACCTTAACTTCTTGTAATCCAAATTCTATTTGTAAAAGTTTATTCATCCTTAAATATATTTTAACGAAAATGCTATAAAAAGTACATGTGTAATACTAGCAAAGTTATTAGTTGTATTTATAGCAAAATTTATTTTTCATTGCAAAATACATAAAAGTTGTGATTAAGCAAAATTAGAAAATTAATTATATCACAAGCCAGAGAGTTGTTGTAGTTGGTACTTAAAATGCATTTTGTAAATTTGCTTATAGCAGTGCTTGTATGAAAATTCAGAAGCGAAGGTAAAATGCAAACGAACGAGTTGAATTAAAGTAGTTGTTGCTTTACTATGCAAAGCTAGTTTTTTTGCAACTATGGGCTGACACCTCATATCCGAAAGTGTTACATTATGCAAATTAAGCTATAGTGGCGTGGCAATTTCTCTGATTTAAAAAAGGCTAAACCTTATAAAAACTCTCATTTGCAACATCGTCGCACTGCAATCCTGAAATGAAACGGGGTAGGCATTGCGAATTTAAGGTGATGCCTGAAACTATTTTGCGGCTTGTGGTGTTGCAAAAACCTGAGTCCAGTAATTTTTATTTTGCGTTTCAATAATATACAAAGCCGAACCAAATTCAGTGAAACTTTCTGTCATAATATTTTTGCAATGCCCTGGACTTGTTATCCATCCCTTAAAAACCTTTTCTTCTGTTGGGAATATGCCTCCGGCAGCAATGTTTTCTCCCCAGGTAGTGTATTTGTAGTTTAAGGATGTAATTCTATCTCCAGCTGATGAACCATCCGATCCGGTGTGTGAAAATATGTTGTTAACAGCCATGTCTTTGCTATGCATTAATGCAGCTTCTTCTAATTTAGTATTCCACTTTAGTTCTTCAACAGGTGGCATGTATGTATTTTCATCGCATTGGCAACCCTTGGCTCTTTGGTCGTTTACTAATTTTAACATTATATTTGCATTGATCTTATTTTCTGTCGGATCTGTTTTAATATCCACAACTGCATCATCATCCTTATTACATGAGATTATTACTATTGATAATAGTAGCATTGCCAGAAAGATTAATTTATTTGTTTTCATACTTTATATTGTTTAAAAATTATGTAACTATTCAACAAATCTATAATTATTAAGGCTAATATGGTTCAAAGCTTTAATAATATTTTGTCTATTCTTAATTGTAGTATCATAACGTATGAAATAATTGAGAAACTATGAGCATTTGCAATATTTTTAAATTGCCTTAATATTTGTTAGCTATTTTGCTGAACCTTTATTTTATAGTAAGTCGCTTTTTAGATTTTGTAAATTTAGTTTTGAGAGATTTTTATTTACGTTTATTAAATGTTAAAACATGCAAACAGTAATTCCAATAAGCAATAATAGGTTTTATGTTATCTATTATTTTGTTTGACATGCGTTTTATCTTACGCAAGAATCAATATAAGGCTAAAGATATTTTTTTAAATAAAGTTATCTATGATTTTCAGAAAGCCTAATCTTGATATGGGTTTTACTATAAAATCGTTGCAGCCTGCATCCATGCATTTTTCTCTATCATTAGGCATGGCATTAGCTGTTTGTGCCAGTATTGGTTTCGTAAATCCATTTTCCCTGATGCGAATGGTTGCATCAATTCCATCTAATTTTGGCAATCTAATATCCATTAAAATTAAGTCGATATCAGGATTGTGTTTTACTTGTTCAATTGCTTTAAAGCCATCTTCAGCATAAATAATTTTAGGACCGTATGGTAATAATATGGTCTGCATAAAATTTTGACTAAAGGTTTCATCTTCAACTAAAAGTATTTTTTTTGATATCCAGTTATATGATGTTTCTTTTGGTTTTAATCTTGCTGTATTTATGTTTTTTGCAACAGGTTTGTATGGCACAGTAAAATAGAATATTGATCCGTTTCCGAATTCTGATTCAACCCATATTTCGCCACCCATTAGTTCAATAAATCCTTTGCATATTGGTAGCCCTAAACCTGCACCTTTATAGTTTCTTACATCTCCTTGTTCGGCTTGACCAAACCGTTCAAAAATAATTTTCTTTTTATCATTAGAAATGCCAATGCCAGTATCTTTAACATAAAACTGTAATTTGTTATCGTTATTCAAGTCATATCCAATTTCAATAACCCCTTTTGGGGTAAATTTTATGGCGTTTTGAATTAAATTTGCTAATACTTGTTGCAGGCGAGGTGCATCGCAACTTATTATGCTTTCATGCCCCTTAATAGGTAAATATGTTTTTAACTCAATTGGGCTTTCAAGGTATAGATCAGGGTTAAAGGAACTTATTGAGTCATTAATAATTTGGTTTAAATCATATTCTTTTTCCAAAATGGAAACTTGTCCTACTTCTAACTTAGATATATCTAAAATATTATCTATAATAGCAAGTAGCTGATTGCTAGATTTGTATATAACATCTACGTATTTTTTTTGCAAGTAACTTGGTTGCTCTGTGTTTCTTAAAAGCTCACTGAATCCATTTATTGAATTCATTGGTGTACGAATTTCATGCGACATATTAGCTAAAAATGCCGATTTCAGTTTATTGTTTTCTTCCGCCTCATCTCTTGCATTTATTAAATCAACTTCTGAATATTTTCGATATAAAGTAATTGCATAAATATTTGCTAGTTGTTTTAAGAACTCATTATCGTGTTCAGAATAAGGTCTTTCGCCACCAGAAACGTATATTTGTCCTAAAATAGTGTCATTATATATAGCTGGAACTAGTAAGCAATTTTCGCGTGTAATATTACATGTAATAAGGTTGTGTTCTTTTAAGTATTCCTTTAGGCGATGAGAAACAAATGTTTCTTGATGTTTTTTTAATTTATTAAATAGGCATTTTATTTTTGTATCGGATCTGCAAGGTTCATTGTTTGCCATTTGTGATGATGTAAGTGAAAAATCCTCGAAGGCTTTCCAGCTCATTGTTTTATCTTTTTGGTTAACCGAAGCAACGTATCCTGTTGAACTTTTAGTTAGAAGTAAAGCTACTGAAAGTATCTTATTTGCAATTTTATCTTCAGGTAACTCGGGCATAATAATAGCTCTACTAATTTCTGCAATAGCCTTGTTGATTGTAGCTTCTTTTTTTAATGCCTTTTCAATGTTCTTCGATGCAGTAATATCTCTAAAAGTAACCACTCCACTTTGCACTTCATTAATTTTGTCAAATACTGGAAACGTTAAAGAAAGAATTACTGGACCATTTTTTTGGGAACGAGTGTTACGGTGTGGTTTTTTGTTTTTAATAACGCGTTTTAAACTACAAGCAATGCAAGGATGATCCATGTTATACATTATTTTATAACATGGTAAAGTATCTGTTTTTTCAGTATTTGTATTGAACCTTTCTTTAAAAGCTTTATTGGCATATTTTATTTTAAAGTCTTTTGTTATTAAAGCAGCAGAATCTGTAATGCTGTCAAGGATTTTCGATTTTTCAATTTCGGCTATGGAGTATGAATGCTCAGTAATTCGCCATATATATAGTTCTTGCTTTAGTAATTCAGGATGCTTTAGTTTTTCTATAGAATAGCTATTATTAGCTATATTTATAGAGAATTTTGTTTCTCCATTTATCGTATTATTTAAAGAGGAAAGCAAAGCATCAAAAGTTTTGTTTTCTTTAATTACCTTGGTTAAACTATTGTTTATGTTTTGGAATTTAATAATAGTCGCCTCTTTGTTGGTCAATATTAAGCTATCTGGCAACCAGTTTAGTTGATCCCAATAGTTATTCCATTTATTGATATTTATTTCCATACTTTTAAATGTTCACAAAATTGCTTTGTTGTGAAAATACGAATTAAAATAGGAAATAGTATGAAATAGACTTGTAATTATTTAATAAAACTAATTTTTACATTTTCGTTTGTTGTAAAATTTCTTTGTGTTTGTTTTTCAACAATATCTATAATATCATTTGTGTTGTATTATCTCTTGTAAAGAATAATTTGATTAGTTTCTTGTCTTGATATATTCGTAGTAACACCTTTATTATAAAAGAATGTTTTTTGAAACAGAAAATTCATAGAATATTTAATGTTTTTCGTTTATTTCTACAATATTTAATTGCTATCTTGTTGAGGATAAACCTTACAACTATATTTCTAAGTAAAATATTAAAAGTATACGATATGAATGTATTTCAGGATTTAAAACCTTCGGAGGTGTGGCACTATTTCAACGAAATTTGCCAAGTACCACGTCCATCTAAAAAAGAAGAGAAGATAATTGCATATTTGGTTGATTTCGGAAAGAAACACAAGTTAAAAACAGAAACAGATAAAGCAGGCAATGTTCTTATAAGTAAGCCCGCAACAAAAGGTTTTGAAAATAGAAAAGGAGTAGTTTTGCAAAGCCACATGGATATGGTTTGTGAAAAGAATAGCGATGTGCAGCACGATTTTCTTAAAGATCCTATTCAGCCAGTTGTAAATGGCGACTGGGTTTCGGCAAAAGGTACAACTTTAGGTGCTGATGATGGAATTGGTATGGCTACACAATTGGCTTTGTTAGTTGCAGACGATATTGAGCATCCAATGTTAGAATGTTTATTTACTGTTGATGAAGAAACAGGCTTAACAGGAGCTTTTGCTCTTGAACCAGGTTTTATTAACAACCGTATTTTAATTAATTTGGATTCGGAAGATGAAGGCGAGCTTTTTATTGGCTGCGCTGGTGGTATTGATACTTTAGCTACTTTTAATTTTCGTGCTCGTCCAATGCCATCTGATTCTGTTGCATTTAAGCTTGAGGTAAAAGGTTTACGTGGAGGTCATTCTGGCGATGAAATTAATAAAGGATACGGAAATTCCAATAAAATATTGAATCGTTTTTTATGGAATGCTACTCGTAAATTTAACATTCGACTAAATAAGTTCGATGGTGGTAATTTAAGAAATGCTATTCCGCGTGAGGCTTATGCAATTGTTACAGTTAAAGAAAAGTACATTGTTCTATTTGAAAAATACTTTTCCGATTTCTGTAAATCAATTTTTAAAGAATTTAATAGTGTGGAACCAAATCTTGTGTTCGACTTAAATAAGGTGGTTAATCCTAGCTATGTAATGAAAATGAAAGACCAAAATAGCCTTCTTTATTCTCTTTATGCATGTCCGCATGGTGTTATTGCTATGAGTACTGATATTGAAGGACTTGTTGAGACTTCTACTAATTTAGCATCGGTAAAGTTTAACGAAGGAAACCTTATTGAGATTGTAACTAGCCAGCGTAGTTCGGTAGATTCTGCTATAACTGATATTGCTGATATGGTGAGTAGTGTTTTTGAAATGGCAGGCGCAATGGTCATACATACCGATGGTTATCCAGGTTGGCAACCAAATACCGATTCGGAAATATTACGAATTTCGGAAGAGAGTTACCAGCGCCTTTTCAATATAAAACCTGTGGTTAGAGCGATTCATGCAGGTTTAGAGTGTGGTTTGTTTCTTGAAAAATATCCCGATATGGATATGATTTCATTTGGACCAACCCTTAGGAATGTTCATGCTCCCGATGAGAAAATACAAATTAGTACAGTGGAGAAATTCTGGATACACTTATTAGATGTGTTGAAGAATATGCCAAAGAATTAATGATGAATGATAAAGCTTAGTAATTTCAAACCCCTGTAAAAGTAGGGGTTTTTTTATGCAAGAATTTTTAAATACATATTTTCAGATTAACCCTGAAACAGGGGTTGTAGATATTAACACAGTAGTTATAATAACCCTAATTTTTGCTGGTTTTTTAGTGGGCGTAATTAATACTATTGCTGGTTCAG
>JAUXEM010000245.1 GCA_030620515.1 Salinivirgaceae bacterium | reverse complement strand
AGTCAAAGAACAAACTGAAAGCAATTCACAACTCAGCTTGCGCTATTAATTTAAACGGTATTGCTGTGTTAAATATAGTCAAAGAACAAACTGAAAGCAATTCACAACTTAGTATCTGCTTTGAATTTTTCTAGCTCGGCTGTGTTAAATATAGTCAAACCTGCCTGAATGCCACGGCAGGCAGGGAACAAACTGAAACGAGTGATAGCGAGTTCATGAATGCCTTTAAAATCAATTATTAATATGAATAAAGCATTTCACAACACAGATCCTTCTACTAATTCTTTTTGCTTTTCTGTGTTAAATATAGTCAAACCTGACTGAATGCAACGGCAGGCAGGGAACAAACTGAAAGCATTTTTCCAACCACAGATTTAATATTGAATTACAAAATTACAATAATCTATTATACGCTAAGTCAGAATGTCAAATTATAGCGAAGCGTTATCACGAACTCTTTTTAAATCAGTTTCTTTTGTGAATAAAAATATTTTGAAACCCGCCTGAAGGTAAACCTGAAGGTAAACCCAAAAACGTTAGCCTGTCAGGACGAACTTACGAACTAAATAATTGCTTTTTCTTTCAAATAAAGCTTCCTTCTCATGGTTGTTCTGACTCTTAGTATGCACAATATTATTACAAATCAAAATTATTAAAATTAGCCACAAGTTTCAAACTACCACCCTGCACGGCAAACAGCTTTCATATTGCCAATTTTGTGTAAAACAGTAATATTCAGCACCCATTAAACTAGTAGTAGTACAGTTATTAATAAAACTCAGTTACACACAATACAACCAAATATAAACCAAACACTACCAAACAACAATTATATTGTTACAATATTATCTTTTTTTAAAAAATATTTGTTGTCCAAACAATATATGATTTAATTTGTATCTTAATTAAGATATAAACATCTTAATAGTTTGTTAGTTGTAAATATTAAAAACTTAATTTTATGAAAAACTTAAAAAAATTTGCTTTTTTTGCAGCATTAGTACCAATTATATTTTTCGCTTCGTGCGACGATAAAGAAGATGGAGATGGAGATGGAGATAACAACACACAATTCCAAGCAGTAATTACTGAATTAAATGAGACGTATTCTCCTAACGACACAATTACACTTGACTTAACAGGATCAACTGGAGTTGAATACCCGTACGTAACATGGACATTGCCTGCTGGTGTTACTTATAATGGCACCCTACTTGAAGACCAAACCACTATTTATGGCGATTTTGCAAATTTTAAAAAAGTAGAGTTAGTGGCAGGTAAAAATGGGAGTTATAATATAACAGCTAGACTAGAACAAAATGGAATGTTTTCTGAGGCTTATGCAAACACTAGCGTGGCAGGAAGCATCACACTAACAACGGTACCTGAAGGTTTTATTTTTCAAGATATTAGTTATAATGACAGTATACCTGACTATATTTTTGTTGGCGACATAATTATACCTAATGTTACTACAGCCGCATCGGCATATATTGTAATTAGTATCGAGAAAGATGCCACAACTACCGTTGAGGGAACATTAGACATTAACAATAGTTGCATTTTAATCTTTAGAGGGAAAAACAAAAACACTTGGAAAGGGCTATTAGTTACTGGTGACTTAAGAGGCGAAGGTTCTCTGTATGTTAATGGTGCCGGAGCTTCAGCTATTGGTTCATACCCAGCATCCGCTATGGTTATTGATAAATCGGTTAGTTCGTATCCTCAAATATTTTTTGAAAACACTGTAACTGATGCTTACGATATACATTTTGGCGAGAACGTATCTATGATTGATTTTAGTAGCTATGTGGCTTTTGCGAGCAATAAACCAATACATGCTCCAATATCTTTATGGAATAGCCTATCTTTTGTTAGGTCAGATGGCTTAATGGTACTTGAGAGTGATATTAATACTGTTGTTAATTTTAATTCAGCAATATATTTAAATACCGATATATTTATTAAAGGCGGTTTAAATACAGGAGTAATTAGAATAAACGGAAACAAAACAATCTATATGGAAGAGAATACTGCTTTTATTACAGGTGGTGGTCAAATTGCAAGTTGCACCTTCGATGGATACAACAATTCTACTTGGCAAGGTATTTACATTGGAACAGAATCGCCAACATGGAGTAATGTAACTATTAACAATGCAGGTAGTAATTTTATAACTAGTGGAAATGTTAACACAAACGTAAAAGCTGCAGTATATGCCACAAAACTGAACTCTTTTAAAGGCTGTACAATAACAAATAGTGGTGGTTATGGGCTTTACACAAGTGACAAAACTACTTTACATGACAATAAGAGTTATTTTAGTGATAATACCTTCACAAACAATACACTAGCTGCCGTTAGTGTTACAACAAAACATGGAGTGTTTTTTGCAAGCTCTACCTTTACAACACCTACTAACATAGCTGCCATTGAAGTTAGACAAGGTGATACTCCTGTGGCAGGTTATGGTCACTGGACAGGACTAGGGACTGATAACTTTTACCATTTTACTGGTAATTTAAACATTACTAGCCAAGACTTTATTGTTGATGCTGGAGCTAATTTTAAATTTAATGTAGGAAAAGGTATTTACGTAACTGGTAATAGGGTTTTTAATTTAATTGGTACTAGTACCGATTCTGTAATAATTGAAGGCACAGTTGATGACCGTGGTACTTGGATGGGTATATTTATTCAAGACCAAGTTAGAACATCATTTGACTATGCATCAATTAATAACGGTGGTGGATTAACACCTATAGGTGCACTAAACCCAGCTAACGTAATAATTAACTCAACAGGTACAATTAGTGCCACCAACTCATCTTTTAATAGCAGTAACTATTATGGGGTTCTTATTCAAAGTGGTGCTACATCATTAAATTTTGAAGATATAAACTTTGGAAATACATTCTCAAACAACTTGGTTGCAAACTTTTTAGACAAAAATGCTAAATAAATAATTTATTAACTATTGTGGCACATTGGATTTATACCCTTAATGTGCCACAATTGTTTTGAAGCTGTATTAAATATAGTCAAACATGCCTGAATGCTAAGCAGGCAGGTAACAAATTGAACCGAGCGATAGCGAGTTCATAGCCTGTCCCGATTTTTCGGGAAATGCCTTTAAAAGCAATTCACAGTTAAATATTTTGTTATTATTTATGGGAGTGTAAGTTAAACTCTGTCTAAATGATTTTTGTTATTCAAATTTGCAGTATTTTTTTATATATGATATTCCCACAGCAAAAATTGGAAGTATAATACTCATAAAAATAAATGCAGTTGAAAGAGATGATATATTTATTATAGGCTGCAGTATTACTGGAGAGCAAAACATAGCAATAAATATTGCTGTATTAGCTTTTCCAACAAGCTTTCCACGAACTTCTGCAGGCGCAACTTCAATTATCCATGTATTGCCTGTGGGCATTAAAAGCCCAACTCCAAGTCCGCTAATAATTAACCCTAAAATATAATGTAAATAGCTGTTTGATAAACCAATGTATAAATAGCCTATTGACATAAATGAAAAGGCAATTTGATAAAGACTATAAAAGGTAAATCGGGCTTTTATTTTTTTGTAATTCATTGCTACAATTGCTCCGGTTAAGCTTTGTGCTGCTATAGCCAGACCAATTTGCGAATTGCTTATTCCGGGAATAGTTTTCAATAAATACGGTATTTGTACAGGAATCATATAAAAAGCTACAACACCAATAAAAGCAAGGGTATAAATAAGATTAATTAAAGGTTTTGAATAACTATTATTAGATGCTTTTAATTCTATATTTTGTGGTGTTTCATTTTTCTGAGGCTCATACAGATAGTAATATGCCAAGGGGAAAACCAGAAAACCAAAGGAGTAGATTAAAAAAGGAACTTGCCAACCAAAATCGGCTAAATATCCTGCTAGGGCAACAAAAACGACTCCGCCAATTCCCATAAAAGCAGCCTGTGTTCCCAAAAATTTTGTTCTTTCATCACCTTTATAATAATCACCTATTAGTGCAATAACAATGGTCATAATTCCAGCAACAGATATACCTAAGAATGCTCTACTTATCAAAATTAAATATATATTATGCATGAAAAAGGCTGAGGCTCCACTTATGCCATAAAAGAAAAGTGAATATAATAATATTTGTTTTCTCCCAATTCTATCGCTAAGCTTGCCTGCAAATATTGATACTAATGCAATTAACAGAGGAGGTAAGGTTATAATTAAACGAGTTAAAATATTTGCATGAGGAGTTTGACTAAAAATATTATTAATTTGAGGAAGACACGGTGCTACCACAGCTCCAGCCATCATAGTCATTGTGCTAACAAGTAATAATGTAAGTTTTGTAATTTGGGATTTGTTCATACCTCTAATTTTACGCTAAAGTATGAAACATCTTTGTAATTCATACTTTTAATTATCAATAGATAGTTTGATTTTGAGACCTGCCTTTGGGATCGTCTATTGGTAGCAATAAGGGTTTAAATACTCGTGATATGATTCGTATAATAATTGAACAAAGTAATATTCCGGTAGTTGTAGATGCCGGTATAGGCGCACCGTCGCATGCTGCCGAGGCAATGGAAATGGGTGCCGATGCCATTCTTGTAAATACAGCTATTGCAGTGGCTCAATATCCGGTTAATATGGCTATTGCTTTTAAACTAGGCGTACAAGCTGGCAGAATTGCTTATGAAGCAGAATTAGCAGAAAAAGCGTTTTTAGCAAATGCAAGTAGTCCGCTTATATCCAGCAATTCCGCAACAATAATTTGAATTTTATTTATATTTTGAAATTTAGCAAGCATGCATAATTTTTCCAGCCGGACTATATTTCAGGTTTCTTTTTAGTTCACATTTTTTT
>JAUXEM010000060.1 GCA_030620515.1 Salinivirgaceae bacterium | reverse complement strand
GATATTAAAGTATTAATTAACGATACCAATTTGGACGATGGCGGAATAGTTGTTACAACTACAACTACTCCGAGCAATGGTACAGTACAAACAAACAACAATATAGTAACCTACACACCAAATACCGATTACTTAGGTATCGATAGTTTTAACTATCAGATTACGGATGCTGATGGCGATTCAGATGTTGCTACAGTTACCATTAATGTAAAAGAAACAAATGCTATTCCTGTTGCAATAAACGACACTGCTAATACCTACATAAACACTCAAGTTACAGTTAATGTACTTAATAATGACTTAGGACTTGAAGATGGTGTAGATCATGTTTCAATATTTGCTCAAACAATAAATGGTAATGCTATTGTTAATACCAATAACACTATAAGATACACTCCAGCAAACTGGCACTCTGGCATCGACAGTATAAAATATATGGTTACAGATAACGATGGCGATTACTCCATTGCTACAGTAATTTTTAATATTGGCACAAAACCAAACTTTATACCAGTAGCAGTTGACGATAAGCGTGCAACAGCTATTAATACTGCCGTAGATATTAAAGTATTAATTAACGATACCAATTTGGACGATGGCGGAATAGTTGTTACAACCACAACTACTCCGAGCAATGGTACAGTGCAAGCAAACAATAATATAGTAACCTACAAACCAAATACCAATTACTTAGGTGTCGATAGTTTTAACTATCAGGTTACGGATGCTGATGGCGATTCAGATATTGCTACAGTTACCATTAATGTAAAAGAAACAAATGCTATTCCTGTTGCAATAAACGACACTGCTAATACCTACATAAACACTCCAGTAACAGTTAACGTACTTAATAATGACTTAGGACTTGAAGATGGTGTAGGTCATGTTTCAATTTTTGAATTACCAATGAATGGCACTGCCATTGTTAACGCTAACAATACAATTATCTACACACCTGCTAACTGGTTTAATGCAACCGACAGTTTACAATATTTAATTGCCGATATTGATGGAGATTTATCCATAGCTACCTTAATAATTAATATAACTAGCAAACCAAACTTTACACCTATTGCTATTAACGATGAACGAGGCACAGCAGTTAACACGCCAGTTAAGGTTGATGTATTGTTTAACGATACAGGACTTGAAGATGGCGGACTAATTGTTAGCTCAATTTCAGCACCAACAAATGGTAGCATAACAGTTAACTCCGACAATACAATTACCTACTCTCCCACTAGCGATTACTTAGGTTACGATAGCTTTGAGTATCAGGTTTGCGATAAAGATGGCGATTGTGCCACTGCAACTGTATCTATAAATGTAAAAGAAACTAATGCAATACCTGTAGCGGTTAACGACTCGGTAATTACTTTCCTAAATACAGCAATAAATATTGATGCTATTGCGAACGACACAGGACTTGAAGATGGACTACTGGGAGTATCTATTGCAACGAGTCCAATAAATGGTATTGTAATAGTTAACGCAGACAACACTATTACTTATACCCCCGCAAACTGGTATGCTGGTACCGACCAATTTACTTATGTACTAATAGACATTGATGGCGATTATTCAACAGCCACAATCATTGTAGATATTCGTGAAAAGAACTTTGCACCTATTGCCTCTAATGACAATTACCATTTAGTTGTAGGCGAAACATTTACTATTAGTGCTCCAGGTATTTTGGCAAACGACAGCGATGCTGAAGGCAAAACATTAGTTCCAACATTAACGTCAAATACTAAATTCGGTGAGCTTACAGTAAATAACGATGGCTCGCTAAGCTATGTGCATAATGGGACCGATAATTCCAGCGATAGCTTTACCTATATAGTAAGCGATGGTATTGAGGAAAGTAACGTAGCAACTGTAACTTTCAGCATTACACCAAAAAATAATTTACCTGTTGCTGTAGCAGATTTTAACACCATAGCTAAAGACGATGTTTCGGTAAGCCAAGCAGACGGCTCAGGCAACTTACTAAGTAACGATACCGACAATGATGCCAATACAGTATTAACCATAGCATCAATAAATAATATTACTAGTACAAGTGAAGATATTATTACTGTATACGGCCGACTAGAATGGACTACAACTGGTAATTACACTTACTATTTGGATAATAACTTAGCTGTTATTAAAAACCTGAATGAAAAAGACTCGTTAACTGATATATTCAACTATATCTTATCCGATGGTAATGGCGGAGCAGCAAATTCCACATTAACTATTACAATTAAGGATGAAGTTATAAGTACAAACGAAGCTCTAGTTGCAACAAATGATACTCTTTTTATTGTTAGAACAAAAGAAGTTGAAATGACGAATCTGTTTAGCAACGACACCTATAGTAATTATAATGACCTAAACGTAACTGGAATAGACGAGGAGACAGATAGCGACATAAATATTACATCGGAATACGGAGAGCTTAATTGGGGAATAAATGGCGATATAGAATATGTTCTACAAACTGAGAACGAGATGGTAAAAGCACTTAACGATGGAGAAACTCTTATGGAAACATTTACTTACAAAATTACAGATGGCACCTATACTGATTCTGCAAAATTGGTAGTAAATATCGTAGGCAAATCAACCACTGACGCTGTAACTATTACAAACGGATTTACACCAAACGGCGATGGAGTTGCTGAATATTTCGAGATAAAAAATATTGAAGATTATCCGAACAACACACTATATGTATATAACCGTTGGGGAACAAAGGTTTACTACAAGAAACACTATGACAATACATGGGATGGCAAATCGGATAAAGCAAACGGTATACTTCCAGTTGGCACCTACTTCTATGTATTAACGCTTGAAGATGGCAAAAAACCACTTAAAGGATATGTATTCTTAAAATATTAATTAGTTAACCATTAGGAATAGATAATTATGTACAGCGAAAATAAAAATATAATGAATAAGACAATGCCTAAAATTACTAGTGAGCAACACCTGTTTGCCGACAAGGCAACAATCACTAAAAAATATGTTGAATCAAAGCATCGTCATAATATTAATAAGATGAAAACTAAAAGCTATATAATAATTGCCTTTGTTTTACTAACTGTAATGTTAGCTGAAACAAGCTCTGCACAACAAGATCCCATGTACACACAATACATGTTTAACTTATCGCCGGTAAACTCAGCTGCTATAGGTCGGGCCGACAATATTTCACTTATGTCAGTCAGCCGTTTTCAATGGGTGGGTGTAGAAGGTGCTCCAACAACGCATTCATTATCTGCCGACATACCGGTTAAATTCTTTAATTCTGGTATTGGTTTAAGCTTTGTTCAAGATAAATTAGGACCAGAAAAATCGAGTAGTGCGTATTTAGATTATGCTTACCACATTAAAGTAAGCCAGCGCATGAAATTGGGTATGGGTATAAAAGCTGGTTTCAAAGTATATTCAGCAAATCTTGAAGCTCTGGGGCATGATGGCGTTATCGACGATTTATTTACAAACGATATTAATGGCGACTTTATGCCCAATTTCGGCTTAGGATTAATGCTTTACGCCGATGAATTTTACTTCGGCATTTCATCTCCAAGCTTAGTTAACCACAAATACGAAGGAACCGACGATGCCTCAGGTAAAGAAGAGCGACATTTCTTTTTAATTGGTGGTTATGTTCTGCCATTAAACAACGACATTATTTTTAAACCATCCGTATATTCTAAATATGTAAAAGGTGCTCCCCTATCCTACGACATAACAGCAAATTTCTTATTTCGTGAGAAACTATGGGCAGGTGTTTCGTATCGCTCAGGCGATGCCATTGGCATAATTACTCAAATTGAACTTTTCGAACAGCTTAGAGTAGGTTATGCTTACGACATAGGCATTAGTCAAATGAGAAAAGCGTCGAGTGGTTCGCACGAAATTATGCTGAATTACTTCTTCTCATCAAAAAAAGATTTAGTTCGTTCACCTCGATATTTCTAAGCAATCACAATTGAAATAACTTAAAAATTATCCACAAACTTTGCATCAATGAATTTTAAATACATTTTAATATCACTCATCCTACTTGCTTTATCTTTTGCAAATACTACTAATGCACAAGACTCATACAATGAGCACAGAGGAAATATTTACTTTGAAAGGTCGAATTTTAATAAAGCAGTTGAACAATACCATAAGGTTTATGATACAGAACCACTAAATTACCGGGTACAAAGAAAAATAGCCGAATGCTATAAATACATGGGTGTAGATTCAACTGCAGCAAGGTATTACGAAAGCTACATTAAAACAGAAAGCTTTCATAATAACGATCTATACAACTATTATGTTGTACTTAAAAATATGGGTAACTATAATGCTGCGGGTCAAATTCTAAATGAATATAATTTGATAAGAAACAAAAAACCGCAGGTATTTAATAAAAGTATAATTGAGCCCTTAAAAAAGAAATCAAGAAGCTATGATGTTCGCTTAGTTCAGGCATCGTCATCGAACATAGATTTTTCGCCAACCTACTATAAAGACAAAATTATGTTTGTATCATCGCGTCAAAAAACCAACTTGCTACAGCGTGAATATGAACGAGACCAAGAAGCTTATTTTCAAATATTTATTGCAGATAAAAACCCTGATGGTCAATTAACCAATATATCTAAATTCGACAATAAGTTTAATACCCGTTTTCACGAAGGACCATTATGCTATTGCCCCGCCGATAGCAGTATATATTTTACTCGTAATAACTATAAAGGCTACAAGCAAAAAAGCTCAAGCGGGTTAATAAATCTTAAAATTTACCATTCCAAATTTACCTACAATAAATACTTTAAAGGTTTTGGCGATAAACTAGACTCCATAGGCATAAACACAAAATTAAACGATACCGATTGGCGAACCATACACGAACACCCATTATGCTCCAAAGAATACTCTATTGGACATCCTAGCTTAACTCCCGATGGACAAATTATGTATTTTGCATCAGACATGCTCGGCGGAAAAGGTAAAAGCGATATATACTATTCAATGAAAATTGGTCCTGACCAATGGAGCGAACCAACCAATATTTCATCTATAAATACAGCGGGCGACGATATGTTCCCATTTATTCATGAAAGTGGTATTCTATATTTTGCCTCGGACGGTTTAGCCGGATTAGGAGGACTTGATATTTTTAAAGTGGAGGTGAATAAAAATACTTATAGGAATCCAGTAAACATGGGAGCCCCTGTAAATAGCAATGCCGACGATTTTGGCTTAATTGTCGATAAAGGTAAAAACACTGGCTATTTTTCATCAAACAGAGCAGACGGTAAGGGAAAAGATGATTTATATTATATTGAATTTATTTCTCGTCCTAAATTTATATTAGCTGGTACTTTAACAGAAATGGATAGCAATACACCACTAGCAAATACAATAGTTCAGCTAACTTGTAACGAAAACGGATTAGTTACAACTTTAGAAACCAACGATAAAGGTGAATATAGCACATCTGTTTTTTTACCTGATACCTATAAAATAAGCTGTATTAAACCAGATTACTCTCCCTTTAGTGCTAATCTTGTGCCAAGCGAATTAACAATAGTAAACGATACCATACAATATCCTATTCAACTTGAATTTTATGGTATTTATGGAAAGGTATTTATAAAAGGTACCAAAGAAGTTGTACCAGGTGTAAAACTTACAATTACAAACAAAATAATTAAAGAGACTTTAACTATAAATACTAACAATAAGGGTGAGTTTAAGCAAGTGCTTAAAAAAGACACTGACTATAACATATTTTTCGACAAACCAGATTATTTTATTATTCGCGACAAATACTCAACTGCTGATAAAAAGTCAGGCTGGGTAAATTTAAACGAATACATTGACCTAGGAATTGAAAAAATTGAGGTTGGTAAAACCATTGAAATTCCAAATATTTACTACGATTTAGCCAAGTATGACATAAGAACTGACGCTGCCATTGAACTTGATAAAGTAGTGGAATTCATGATTGATAACCCTACAATTAAAATAGAATTAGGTTCGCATACCGATTCTCGTGGAGGCTACAAAACCAACCAACGCTTATCGCAAAAGCGTGCTCAAAGTGCGGTAAACTATATTGTGGAAAGTGGTATTGATGAATCTAGAATTCACGCCAAAGGTTATGGCGAATCAGTAATAAAAAATCGCTGCAAAAATGGGGTAACATGTTCCGAAAAAGAACATGAAGAAAACCGACGAACAGAGATTAAAATTACATCATTTAGCAATACAGTCGCAAGTAAATCTAGTTCTAATACAGGCAGCCAACTTTAACTGAATGCTTTAACAAAATACAAAAGTATTAAAAAGTTGTTAATTACTTGTTGCTGGTTAAACTAGCTACTTGTAATCAGCAACTTTAATATAAATAACAAAAAAAATGGATCTAGTTTAAAGCAACTATGTCATTTGTATATTCTCATTATTTCGTTGAATACAAATACACGTATATAATCTGAATAATTCATGCGTTTAGTTTGATGTAGCTGTAAAGTCTGTTCCACCATTCTCAAGAGCGTCAGGATCCGTAGATATGCCTTCATATTTACTCACACTAATTATTATTTAATAGGTGTTCGTGAACTAAGGTTTCAAGGGTTTCGGAACAGGCTGATACATTGAAATAAATGCACTTATAAACATTTTCAAAAATAAGTTTCTCAACAAATGCAATTTTATAGTATGATAATTAATATGTCAATTACTTTTTGAAAAAGTTTATGAATTATTCAGTCATCCAACAAGCGAGCTTTTTTCTATTATAAAAATACACATCATAACTATCAAGTAATCAGCATACTAGCCATTATATGCATATATAAGATTGGGTATAAAAAAATCTGTTTGCAACAATTTCATCACTAGCATACTACCCGTGACTTTACTACGGACTCTTTACTAATAGCAAGACTATTAACAAAGCCTTGAAATAATTAACATAACCAGAATCAAGGCATTATCATAACTAATTTGCTTGCATGCTTTGAAAAATAATTGAAATCAGTATCCTTAACTTTTTTCTGGACCAAAAGGTTTAATAAGTCTAATTATGGTAGGTGTTACCATAAAGTCAGTAACTGTAGCTGCAACAATAGCAATAGCAGTTAAAAAACCCATATTAACCATATTATTCATTTTTGCTACTGTGAAAGTAAGAAGCGTACAGCTTAAAATAATCGACGATTTCAATAAAGCCTGACCTACGGTTTTGTAGGTATTGCGAATAGCTTTATCGTAATTCTTGGTTTGCATAAATTCCAAACGCGTACCGTTTATAAAATGAATAGTGTTGTCAACAGCAAGTCCTAATATCATTGGAGCAATGGTCATAGTAACAAATTCCAGCGGCAAATCTAAAATACCCATAATACCACCTGCAATAATTACAGGAGCAATATTAGGTATCATAGCAATTAATCCCAATCGAATGCTACCAAAAGCAATCGACATTAAAATAAAAACTAGCAAAAGAGAAATGCCAAATGAACGCAACAAGCCAATAGTTATATATTGATTCATTTTACTAAACTGAATAGCATAACCTGTAAAATACGAACTAATCTTCGAATTCTCTTGCTCTGGAAAAAGTATATTTATTTGAGTTTTTAAAGAATCGATATGCGATACAAAATCTTTCGATTTAAAATCGGGAAGCGATACAAACACCTGACAACTGCTATAATCTTCATTAACCCAATTCCGCATCGACTTGGGTGTATATTTTTCAATTCGCCTAATTATTGACTTGTAAAGCCCTACCTTTTCGGGTAAGCGATTATAGGCTTTGTCATCACCTTTTAAAGCTTGATACATTTCGCCAATCTTATCGGGGTATGCATTTACCTTATTAACAGTTGGCGAGTTGCGAATAAAACTCTCTAATTCGTATACTTTTTTAGTATTATCCAAATTTTTAAAAAATCCAGGCGTGTTACTTTCTAATAGAATATTGTACGAATAGCTTGTAGCTATTGGCGATTCGCTAACATAAACCATCTCTTTTGCATGAGGCATTTTTGTGCCAAACATTTTTTTCGGATGTAAATTAACTTCAATTAAAAGCGAAAATCCAATCATTACAATAAACACAATAGCAAATGTTATCATAATAGGCTTGCCGTTGTTTAATACAAAATTAGCTAGTCTAGCTAAAAGCTTATCCCAAAAAACATCTGTTTCCGATATTAAAGTATCCTTTTTAATTTTACCACAAGCTAATACCGCTGGATAAAAAAACATGAGCAAAATAAAAACCACGCAAATGCTTAATGCGGCAGTAGTACCCGCCCATTGTATAGGAGTTATTGGCACAAATAAAAATGAGCTTAATGCCACAACTGTTGTTAATGATGCGAAAAATATAGGCCATCCGTTCTTTTTCATCGATTCAATAACGGCTGTGTGATGGTTGTTTGTTTCAAAGCGAACCTTTTTAAAATATGCTGTAAAGTGAATAGAATAAGCAACCGAAACGGCTATAGTTAATAAAATAGGAATAAGCATGAATGCAGAATCAACCATTTCGTGGCTAAAGCCCTTAATACCAAAAACAATTACCAATGCCCCCGCAACCGATATAATAATACCAATGGATGCTTTAAATGAGCGTGTCATGAATACGATTAAAACAACAGCCATAATTGCCGCAAGCATAATAATCCAAATCATTTCAGCCAACGACTCTAAATTACGCTTATAAACAATTACTGGATTGCCAGCTGCGGTAAGCTTAAAGTTATACTCCGATAATTCCTTAATATATTTATCATTGTATTTATCTACAATATTTGAGGCTTTTTGACCAACAAATTCAATCGCCGACTTTTCATTTTTCCAATTATCTTTATCCGGATAAACCCCAAGTTTTAATACAATCCAAGTTTGGTTATAATTTTCAGTATAAAGATGTCCTTTTGCACCATCGCGATTATCAAAAAGCTTTACAATCTGCCTTAGTTGAAAATCCGATACGGAATCTATATCAATATCGGCTGTATTGTATACTGGGTTTTTACTTTGCCTTATGGATTTTACTGGAACTACGTATTGCAAATTAGTAACCGATATTACGTCAATGGCAAAAGGTACACTATCTAACAGCTCAGTGCTAAGTTCTCGGATAACTCGTAAAATATCGCGCTCAAAAATACTATCAGCATCTACCAGTACACCAACAAAATCGTTATTTCCAAATTTTTCGACAAATATTTGCTTACTGACCAAAACGGGGTCATTCTTAGTAAAATATTTATCGAGATCAAGTCCAATACGCAGATTTTGCAATCCTACAGATGCAAATGCCATTAAACAAAGACTTAGTATAATTATAACAATTCTATTTTTTACAACAAATTGTCCTAGTTTCTCAAAACGGTTATTAATTGCTAGTAATAAAGAGCTTTGCATAATTGCGTAAATAGTATTTAAATAGAGTATTCAAATTAGCAAACCTCGCGCAACGCTTCGCGTGTAGCAATTTTAGACGACAAGTATAAATCTTTATATTGTCCGTCTTTAGCCAACTGCTTCTCAACTAAAGTTTGTTTAATCTTTTGGTGAGAATCTTCTGGTAATAAAATAACCTCAGGAATAGCCAATCGTTTCGATTGCCTTTTCGAAGCATATTCAATATTCATATCTTGGAGCTTGGTGTCAAATACCTTAATGAACTCATCTTTTTGTTCAGTAGTAATTGTTTCAGCAAATTCAACAAAATACTCGTACTTAAATGTATTAAAATCACCATACATTAAAAAGTGCTTAACTGTTAGATTTGTTTCTAAAGCTGTTTTTTGAGTAGCCTTTATAACCTGTTCTTCCGCAAGTTTTTCGCCCATAATATTTACAATACCTGCACCTTTTTGCACAAAGTGAATTAATGGGGCTTTATTATGAAACCCTACTACTTCAATAATGTCATTCATATCGTAACGATATAATCCACTTACATTACTTATAATGACAAAATATCGTTCATTCAATTCTAATTCATGATACAACAGAGCCTCAGGCTTTTCGTCATCACACTTGTCAACCGGTATAAATTCATAAAAATACTGAGTAGGTATTAACAACGAATAATTCCAATGATTATCTAGCGAAATACCAAATCGACCTTCAGAAGCCTGATATCCGAATGAACGAATAACAGTGGTAACAGGAAAGTATTCTTTTAGCTTTTTTACTAAAATAGCAAAATTACCCTGTACCCAAGCATTAATTACTCGTAAATTAGGCCAATAATGCTTAGGTAATAAATTAGTGCCATATTTTACTTTCAAAGCTGCTAATTCATCAGCACGCTCCGGATTTGGTTTTATTAAATCCGACACCTCTTTTTTATCTTCATCACTAAGTTGCGCTAAAACCTTTTCATTCATTACCCCTCTTCGTATCTCATCCACCATTTGGTCAAAATTTTCAATAATGGTTTGATGGTAACGCATAACATTTGCAATACTAGCACAAATAGATAAGGTTAAATCATGTTCGAGTGCATTCCTAGAAATTCCATAATATCTTAAATCGTAATCATCGATTGTAAATAAAGGATAAGTTGAACTAAAGGTAGAAGTTATAGCTTTTGGTACCGTACGAAAACTGTTACCAGATATTGAACCAATTGGCGTTCCATCTTCTATATAACCTTCAATAGCTTTACCAACGGAAGTAAGACTTTTCCCTTTATAAATTCCAGGATTTTGCACCAAAATAGAATAAAGCCAAATCTTATTAAACTCCGAAAGCATTTTTTTAAACTCTTGCGAAATTGGTATTAATTTAGGTTTATCGGTTGTTCCACTCGATGTATTATACATCGCAGGTCTACCTCTAAATAGAATATCGGCTTTACCTTCTTGTAAAAGCTCAAAATACTTTGAGAATTCATTATATGATCTAATAGGCACATTTTCGGCATAGTCTTTATAACTATTAATTGACCCAAAATTATGATCTTTACCAAATAATGTATCCTTATTATTTTTAATTAATTTGTCAAGAAACTCAAGTTGGTGCTTCTTGGGATCATGTGTTGATACTTCAATCCTCTTTAATGGCCGCTTACCAACCATCGTTATCATCTTATTTACAACCCATTCTTTTGAAAATACAGCCATGCTAAAAATTTTAATCCCCCAAATCTTGCAATAATAATTGCGAAGAAAAGCATTATTTTATAAAATTAATCATTTTATTTGTAGATATTCTATGTAAACATGAAAATTGAGACTATTAAAGCAGTAATATATGACCTAGATGGAACCCTTTATCAAAGAAAAGGCATTAAATTCCATTTTGCATATATATTTATATTTAAGTTGAAATTAATGCTATCATTTCTGAAAATCAGAAAAAATATTGAAGGTCAAGACTTTGGAAGCATGAGCAAATTGCAAAAATACCAAGTTTCGCAACTTTCAATGCTAAGCAATAAAACAGAAGAAGAGAGTAAGAAATTTATCGAATATTTTATGCAACAATTTGTCTTTATATTAAAAAAATATTATCAAACTGAAAAGCAAATGGCTGCATCCATAAATTTCTTTAAAATGCAAAACATTCCCTTAATATGCCTTTCAGATTATTTGCTTATAAAAGAACGCTTAACAGCTATTGGCATGAATCCAAACATTTTTAGCCTGATAAGAAGCAGCGAAGAATATGGCGCATTAAAACCTTCAAGCAAATCTTTTTTGGCCATAGCCGATGAACTGCAAATTGCTCCGGCTAATATTTTGGTTATTGGTGACAGATACGATACCGATGGCGAAGGAGCCGAAAAAAGTGGAATGCAGTTTGTAAAATATCCAGAAAATTTCAATCAAATTAATAATATTGTAAATGCCTAGAAAAGCTAAATTAATGCACACTATATTGTGGCGTGGAACACAAATCTCGTATGGGATTTATTTAAGATTTAATTTCCGAGTATCGGTTAAATGGCATGCTAAACCTCCAAAAACAGCTTGTTTATTGGTAGGTAATCACGCCAATAGAAACGATCCTTTTATTATAGGCGTAAGATTACGCACTCCCATTAACTACATGGCAAATATTGAAGGTGTAGATAGCATTCGTAAATTAATTTCATCGGGTATTGGCTGCTTTAATATAAAAAAGGGACGAGCCGACAGGCAGGCTTTTATTGAAGCTATGCAATTAATAAAGCAAGGATACTCGGTTGGTATTTTTCCTGAAGGTGATAGAAGTTGGCTGGGCGAAACAGCTAAGTTTTCATCGGCAATACCATCGTTGGCAAAAAAACTAAATGTGCCTGTTGTTATGGCAAAATCAACAGGTCATTACCTATCGCGTCCGCGATGGAGTGATATACCTCGTAGAGGAAAAATATTTATTGAATTCGATGTAATTAATCAGGAACAAATGAATAGTTTAAATAAAACAGAAATATATAACCGTATTTCAGACTTTATTTACAGCAACGATTTTACTGATGAACGGATAAAAAAAGTACAATTCACAGGAAAGAATTTGGCAGTAGGAATTGAAAATATATTGTGGAAATGCCCAATTTGCAGAACAGAAGACTCAATTGCTGGCAACAAGGATACGATAAAGTGTTCCAATTGCCAAGAAACATTTAAAATAGATGGTAATCAGAATATAAAAAGCAACAATACAGAACTAGCAAAACTATCGGTTAATAATGTAATGGATTGGTTCAATTGGCAAATTAAAGAATTCAAAGCTCACATTGCTGAAAATTTTGATACGGAAATACTTAACGACAACAACGTTGAATTATTAACTGAACCAATCGAAAATGAATGGCAATCGGCAGGAAAAGGAAGCTTGTCTCTTTCTAAAACAAGTTTAATATGGGAAGGTAATAATAAAAAAATGGAATTTAAGTTAGATGAAATAATGAATATTGTTGACAATTTTAACGAGTATGCCATATTAAATTTAAAACAAGAACGCTTTCAACTTGTATTTAGTAAAACCTGTAGTTATAAATGGACAAATGCTTTGCAAATACTACAATCGCAAGAATAATATTACTACAACTTTTGTTGTAGACATAAAGGTATCTACTAGTGATGTAAAGTAAAATTGCAAAAAATATAGTGAGATTGTAATGTATTAACTATAACTACTACATTTAATTAAAGGATTAAAAAAGTGATTCAAAAATACTTACAGAAAAAAATATATTCATCGATACAACAGAGGCTTAAAAACCGCAAACTCGATATTGAAAGTAGCAATGTAACACTTAAAGAAGTATTGACATCGGAACCTGCCACTTTGTATTTGCATTTTCCGTTTTGCGATATTGCCTGTAACTATTGTCGGTTCAGCAAAAATATTAATCAAAAACTAATTGATGAATATTGCCAATGCCTTTTAAAAGAATTAGATCTAATTAAAAAAAACAGCACTGACAAAACACTAAAACTAACTTCAATATATTTAGGTGGCGGAACCCCTTCACTTATTCCAATAGAATATTTAAAACAAATTATAGCGAAAATTAAATCGGTATTTGCATGTAAAACCAATATTCAAATAACTTTAGAATGCCACCCGCAATCTCTGCATGAGGATTCATTGGATAAATTTATTGAGATAGGAATAAACCGACTTTCCATAGGTGTACAGTCGTTTAAAACCGAAATTTTAAACGAAATGGGACGACCAATTGATGCTGCATACATTAAAAAAATACTGACTTCAATAAACGAAAAAGAATTCTACAATTTTAATATCGACTTAATCTATGGTTTTGATAAACAAAATGTGGATTCATTTTTGGAAGACATTCAGACTGCAATAAATTTTAAGGCAGGACACATAACTCTATACCCACTAATAAAATCATGCCAATCGCAAGAAAAAGACAATAGCAAACAACTTAAAATGTACAACGCGGCACAAAATAAATTAAAGCAGCATGGATATAATCAATACTCAGTTGAAGATTTCGCTCGCGATAATTTGTTTAAAATGGACTATCAAGTTGATGCATGGGGAGTACCCTCAAAAGACTTAATTTTAATTGGAACATCGGCATTTGGAGCCTTAAACGGTTATTTTTACAATAAAGAAAGATCAACCCAAAAATATATTGAACAGATAAACAACAATGAATGGCCAATAGGTTTCATTAAAAAAGTAAACCCAAAACAAGAGCATTTACGCCGTTTAATATTCGGAATGCATTACATTGAAGTAGATAGATTAATTTATAAGAAAAAATATGGCGTTGATATAGTAAAAGAATGGCGTTGGGCACTTTTGTTTATGAAGCTAAGTGGAATAATAAAAATTACTGACGAAAAAATATTGCTAAAAGAATCGCAATGGTTTAAAGGTTCGAAACTTTGGGGACAAATACTATTTGAACTCTTATAATTATATATATACTATTTAATAAATAAGCAACAAGGCGCTAAATATATTATTTTTATCGCATATGAAAAGTTCAATATTATTTAAATTTCTATTATCGGAACAAAAATATAGAACGCTGAGGGCTTTTAAAACTGTGACTACTAGCAGCCAGTGTAACATAATAACAATGCAAGCTAAAATTTGTCTTTAATTATTTTTAAAATACAGCAAAATAGTATATTAATTTTGGCATCTTTGGCGTTTCAAAAGTGAGGTATAACTAGAATATTATTACAACTATATTATGTCAAGTTACGATATTGCAATAATAGGGATGGGATGCATATTCCCAGAAGCAAATGATACTAAAGAGTATTGGGAAAATATAGTATCCGGCAAGCAATTTATTAAAGAAATGCCAGATAAATTGTGGGCAATGGATTCCTATACGTCCAAAAAGAAGAACGATTATAAATCATATACAAAATTAGGCTCATTTATTAAAGATTTTGAGTTTAATGCTTTTGAGTACGGTATTCCTCCAAAAAATTTGGAAGGAGTTGATCGAGCTCAATTGGTTGGTATTGAAGCAACAAGACAAGCCTTAGCCGATGCTGGAATAAAAGCAAAGTCAAAAGAATTAGAAGATGCTATTACTGTAATTGGCGGTAGCGGTGTTGATGAATATGCACATGTATGTACCTATATAAACCGTCAAAAATTCTTCAAAAAATTCTCTCCGCATATAAAAAAGTTGGGTCTTAATAAGGCTGAAAAAGAAGAACTTTTTAAGGAATTTACTCAAGCTGTACAAGACAGAGGACACACTTGGAATCCAGCGGTATCAACCATAGGTTCAGTAATATCATCTGTTCCTAATAGAATTGCACAAGTTTTTGGCGTAAAAGGATTCAATATGAGCGTTGATGGCGCTTGTGGTTCATCCTTTGTAGCATTAACGGTTGCTTGTGAAGCACTATTGGCAGGCGATGCTAAAATTGCTATTGCTGGTGGAGTTGATCTTGGAATAAACCCACCTATTTATATTGGTTTTTCTAGATTGGGTGGTTTAAGTGAAAATGGCAAACCTAATCCTTTTGATAAAAATGCAAATGGTCTTGTTATTGGTGAAGGAGGCGGTGTTGTTGTCTTAAAAAGAGTAGAAGATGCTATTGCAGATGGTGACGATATAAAAGCAGTAATTAAAGGTATAGGTTCAACCAGCGATGGTGCAGGCCAAGCTATTTATAACCCATCGGTTAAACAGCGTTCCATTGCCCTGAAAAAAGGGTTAAAGTCTGCTAATATATTAGCAAAAGACATTCAGTTTCTTGAAGCACATGCCACATCAACCGTTGTTGGCGATGCTAACGAATACGATGCAATTAGCATGGTTTATGGAGATGATAGAGAAGGTAGAGAACCACTTAATCTTGGAACTGTAAAATTTCAAATAGGTCATTTAAAGGCTGCAGCAGGAGTCGCAGGTTTAATAAAAACAGTATTGGCAATGAACAATGCCAAAATTCCGCACATGCCCGATTTTAAAGAATTAACTCCTTTAGCAAAGCATCCTTCTGCATCACTTCAAGTTCCAACAAAAATACAAGATTGGAAACCATTAGAAAATGGAAGTAAGTATGCCGCTGTTACAACCAGTGGGTTTGGTGGAGTAAACTATCACGCAATTATAGAACATGCACCAGAGTATAAAATTCCAAAACGACAAGAAGTTGATAGGAAAATGGCTATCGTTGGAGTTAGTTGTAGGGTTCCTGGTGCAAATAATGTTGAAACATTTTGGAAAAATATATCAACTGGAGTAAATCAATTTAATGCTGTTGATCCGGTAAGATTGAAGTGGGAAGAAAACTATAAAACAGGTCCCGAAAGTGAACGAATCAATTCATCTAAAATAGCATTACTCGACAAAACAGAAATAAAATATCTTAGACATAAAATTACACCTAATTCCGTTTCACAAATATCTCCTGCTCAGCTTTTATCAGTTGAAATTGCTGATAATTTACTTACTGATTATGGTCTTGATATAAAAGATAATAAGAACATTGGAATTAGTATAGGATCGATGCATGATGATAATTATGCGGGTATCTTTTATCCATTAAGCATTGATGAATATATAGCAGCTCTTCATCAAACAAAAACAATTAGCAAAGTTGATACTAAAGCCCTTGATGAGGTTTTGAAACAAGTATCTAAAGAGATAATTGCCGAAGAACCACCTAGTACTGAGGCAACACTACCTGGTTGGATGTCGAATGTTACTGCAGGAATAGTGGCTAACAGGCTAAACTGTAATGGACCTAACTTTACTGTTGACACAGCTTGCTCATCGGGCTTAGCTTCGTTCTTACCTGCCATGTATCAGTTAATGTTTACGGATATTGATATGATGATAACAGGCGGATTAAACCGACACACCTCCAATCCATTTGTTGCTGCTGTAGGTACACTTGGTGCAATGGCCGAAGAAAAAGCTGCTCCGTTCGACGAAAGTGGAGATGGTTTTCTTGCTGGTGAAGGTGGCGTATTATATTTATTGAAAAGATATAAAGATGCTAAAAAAGCAGGTGATAATATAATTGGTGTTATTCACAATATTAGTGGCTCATCTGAATACGCATCTAAATCAATGGTTGCTCCGAGCGAAATTGCTCTTCGACATGCAATAAAACAAGGTTTATCTAAATCAGGAATTAATCCTGAGAAAATTGGCGTTGTTGATACACACGGATCGGCTAATAAATTATCAGATATACTAGAAGCGCAATCGCTTGCGAAAGAATTAAGAGGTGATAATTCAGCTCCTCCGGTTCATATCACAGCTATAAAATCACACATTGGTCATTTATATGGTGGTTCTGGCGCAGCAGGAATACTAAGTGTTTTAGAAACATTAAAGGCAAAACAAGTTCCAGGAATTCAGAATTTACAAAATATAAGACCAGAAATACACGATATTTTACATCAGGTAATACCACAAAAAGGAACCGTACCTTTAGAAGATCAATTTACTGCAGGTGCTGTAAATTCTTTAGGATTAGGAGGAGCAAACTATTTTTCTGTTGTTACCTTAAATGGAGATGACGATTCAGCTTCAGGATTATCCAAAAATGCAGTAAATTATGAAGGTATATTTGTTTGTAACGCATCATCGAACAATGATTTGTTAGCAAAACTTCAAGATACTGTAAATTCTGAAATAAGTAATGAAATAAATAATACCAGCGATAATATCTGCTTTAGCATTTCATACGAAAATAAAGATGCTTTAATTCAGAAATTGAATCAAGCCATACTATTCCTGAAGAGTGAAAAATCCTTAAAGCCTTTATTGGCACAAGGCGTTTATCTTAACCAAAACAATATAACAAAAAGAAAGCTAAGCTTTTGTTTCCCAGGGCAAGGTACTCATTATGTGTCAATGGGTAAACACCTGTATGCTACAAACGTAGAGTTTCGTAAAATTATTGATACAATAGATGCCCTATCCGTATCGCGATTTAATTTTGAAATTACAAAATATATTACTGGCAATGTTGACGAAGATTATGGAAATAAACAACTGTCAACGCTTGAAGGAGCTCAAATTTCATTGTTTGCTATTGAAGTAGGTGTAGCGAAAATACTTGAGCAGTTGAATATTGTTCCTGATGTTATGATCGGACATAGTTTTGGTGAAATATCGGCATTAGCTGCTCAAGGCGTATGGTCGCTAGAGACTGGATTTGAAGTTGTTGCCGCTCGTATTGAAGCTTCTAAAGTTTCAAACAAAACGGGTAACTATAAAATGCTAAGCATTATTTGTACCAATGAGCAAAAAGATGAGTTAATTGAACTGGCAAAGGGTAAAGTAGTTTTATCAAATACAAATGCTCCAGGTCAATTTGTTTTATCAGGACTAGAAGATGATATTTTAAAAACTGCTGAAACAGCTGAGAAGCTTGACTATGACCCTAAAGTATTGCAAATTGGTTCTGCATTTCATTCTAAATTTATGAATGTCGCTGTTGAGCCATTCCGAAAAGCTTTAGAGAAGTTACCTTGTAACCCGTTAAAAATACCTATACTATCAACTATTACGGGTAAATACATTGAGTATAAAGATAATAAGGAATTAGCAGAGCATTTGTCTAAACAATTAGTTATGCCAATTGTGATGCCTCGCGATATAAACCAACTGTATAATGATGGTATTCGTGAATTTATTGAGGTTGGTCCACGTTGGGCGCTAACAAAAATGATTGATGCTACTCTTGAACATGATGATTTTACAGCAGTTCCAACGCTTCATCCTAAGGTTGGAGATGTTGAGACTTTCCGTCGTGCACTGGCATATTTAGTTAGTATTAACCAACTAACAGTTCCTGAAACAATTATTGAGACTGTTGCAGGAAGCATTCTTGCTAACTCTGCATTCGAGTCCTACCTTGAAAATAACGAGCCAGCTGTAATAGCACTGATAAATGAAGCCCACAATAGATTTAATGGATTAGCTAATACACCAACAAACATAAAACAAATTACAGCAAAGCCTGTAGTTAAAAGCAGTGCGGCAGTAGTTTCGACTACAAGTGCTACAACAACAGCTAATCAATCTCAATCCTTAAATATTACACATTGGGTTGCCAGATGCACTAAAGCTATTGCCGATACAACAGGTTATCCTGAGGATATGCTAGGTGCCGATTTAGATTTAGAAGCCGATTTGGGTATTGACTCTGTTCAACGTGCCGAGATATGGGGAGCAATGATAAATGAGCATAATCTTGATAAAGATTATCGCCCTGAACAAATTCGCACCATTAATGAATTGGCTACTGAATTAGCTCAACTAGCTGGCGATTTTACAACTGCAACAACACCTTCAAACGCAGATACTACTCAACAAGTAGATACAAGCAAATGGGTTAGTAGATGTACAAAATCAATAGCTGACACAACGGGTTACCCTGAAGAAATGTTAGGTGCAGACTTAGATTTAGAAGCCGATTTAGGTATTGACTCTGTTCAACGTGCCGAAATTTGGGGAGCAATGATAAATGAGCATGATCTGGATAAAGATTATCGCCCTGAACAAATTCGCACCATTAATGAATTAGCTACAGAATTAGCTCAACTAGCTGGTGATTTTGCAACAGTAACAACACCTTCAAACACAGCAAATACTCAAAAAGCAGATACTAGTGAATGGGTTGGCAG
>JAUXEM010000071.1 GCA_030620515.1 Salinivirgaceae bacterium | reverse complement strand
GATTAGTATAGTTGTATCTGTATATAAAAGTACTAATAATTTTATTAACGGAAGCGTATGTACTGAATTATTGGTAAGCAACCATTAATTGTTGTTGTAATTAAGATCTAAGGTGGTAAATGTTTTTTCAATGTTTAAAAGGTAAGTCATTTCATTCTTGCATTTTTTAACTGTTTTTATAATCTTTTTTGGCTGTTCAAAAGCAAATGCAAAATATCCCCAGAATTGCACCATTTTATTCATAAGGTGTGTATTACCGGAAGTTGCAGCTTTATTGCTTTCATAAATTTTATTATGGAATTCGAAAAGCATGGCTTTTATTTTTTCAGATTCAAATTTATCTTTGTTCTGTTGTTTTACTTGAAGCGCTAAAAATGGATTCCAAAGTAATCCTCGACCTATCATAAAATGATTTACATTCTTAAATTCGGCACTTATTTTATTAAAAGATTCAACGGTAGTAATGTCGCCATTGTAGGCTATGGAATGGTTAGTTAAGGATAAACATTCTTTGAAAACCTCAATATTTACGCTTCCCTTATATAATTGTTTGGCAATACGCGGATGTATAATTATTTCGCTTAATGGGTATTTGTTAAATTCTGGCAATAGCTTAATAATATCTGTAGGTTCTGTTAATCCTGTGCGAATTTTAACAGATACTTTAATATTTATTTTTCCTAAAGTATCATCAAGCATATTTAGAATTTTATTTTGATGTACTAATAAACCTGCTCCTAATTCTCTATTGGTAACCATAGGATAAGGACACCCTAAATTCAAGTTAAGTTCTTGGTAACCAAAATCAGTGAGTAATTTTGCCAGATATATAAAATCAGTGGAATTATTTACCAGTATTTGAGGAATTACGTTTGTGCTATTGTTTTTAGGAAGAACATCCTTTATTTGCTTGTTTTTAAGAGTTTTATCATTTTGAAGACGTAAGTAGGGAGTGTAATATTTATCAACTCCTCCAATTATTTCGTGCAATGTGTTACGATAGGGATATTCGGTAAAACCTTGCAAAGGAGCTAATGAAATAATTTTATTGTTTGTCATGCATTTTTATTTGTAAACAAAGTAAGGTATTTTTCCTGTATTAATATTATATAGATTGTTAGACTTTAGACTTGCCTGTAGCAGGCAGGTATTAGAAGCTAGACCTGACGGTAGGCGGTGATGTCATATACTTAAAGGTTTTACGTCAATAGAATCCAATCAGACTGAAAGTCTGGAAGCTAATAGGCCAGTGCATCGCACTGGGTGAAAAATTACAAAGGCAAAAGTGGCGTAAGTAAAAAGTATTTTGAAATTCGATAGGTCATTTGCGCCACAAATGTCTAATTATTTGAACATTTCCTACTAACTTAATGACATTGGCTTCTAAGGAGAGATGTTTAGTCTGAGGCAAGGTTGAGGGGGATTGTTGTATTTAATTTACTTAAGTAATTGCCATTAGCCCTAGGGCGCATAGTCGTCAAGTTAAGCCGTAAGTGTTATAATTATAATTAGATACGGTATTTATGCCGTAGTTTGTAAAGCAGATAATTATTAGCTTTATCCAAAATATTCATAGCCAATTTTCGGCTAAAGCCTTTTTTATTCACTAAACACACCGAGCTAAAGCTCGGAGCTAGTTATGTATCAATGTATTATCCCTTAACTTGACGGCTATGCCTAGGGCGGATGAGGATTTACTGTTTTTAATTTATTTGTAATATTATGCTTGCCTTATTACCAGTCCGTTTATCAATACATTTCAACATAACGAATCATTGAATAAACTTGATGGGTTTTACAGGAAGTCATCAAACTAATAGATGTAAAGAGAGAATAGGCAATGAGCGAATGATAGAATGAATTAGTAAGCTTTTTAATCGTTTTCACGATTCTGGAGACTTTGTATTGTATCATTCTACCATTACCCCATTCAATCAATCATTTATTAAATATAAATTGTATTGGCTTTCATTAAGTTTGCTGTGAGGCAAGAGTGAACTGGCAAAAAGTATATTATATCTCCAACTTTAGTGTTTTCAATAAATTCTTTCGGAGCTTTTACAGTTCCATGTTCTTGCGAAATTTGATTAATAAAAACATTTTTAATTGCATCTCCCCAACCTTCTTTTTCAGGATGCACGGCAATGCCATAAATATTTCCATAATCTGGATGGTTCAGCACCTCTTTCGAAAAATGAACACCACCACCATTTATAATCATTTCGTTGCGTTCAGGATGCTTTGCGACAACAGGGCATGCTAATACCGTAGCAATATCTTTTATTTTACAAGATCCTAGTAAATATTGCATAAGGTCGTTATAAACGAAATTTCCAGGTCGTATTTCATCAGCCCCATCAAAGCTTTCTAAAATACTACATGAGGGAGTATCGCCAATTGAAACTACTATCTTTTCAAACATGTTTTTATAATCATTTTTTAATGACGACAAAGCATCTAAAGTTTCTTTATTTATATTGGCAATTTCATTGGCGTCTTTTGCTTTATATGTATGCCCTGCGTGTGCTATAAAACCTTTAAAGTGAAGAAAGTTAGTTTTCTTAATTGTGTTAATAATTTCCTTAATTTCATCTTTTTTTGAATAATGAATACCTGTGCGTTTATAACCAGTATCTATTTTTATAAATGCACCAACATAATGATTTATTTTATCGGAAACGTATTTTACTGCTTCCACTGACTCAAAAAGCAAATTCAGATTTATTTTTTTTGTAAGGGCATCAATAGTGGGCGTTTCTAAAACATTTACAGGGAATGCTAAAGTTATATCGTCCCAACCATCGGCAGCAAAAAATTCAGCCATTTTTAATGATGAAACTGTAATTTTCGACACCCCAAATTCACGATAAAGTTTTGAGACTTCAGTAGACTGATGCGTTTTAAAGTGCGGTCGGAAAACCAACTTGTTCATTTTAGCCTTAATGGCCATTTTGTTAATGTTATTTTTACACTTTTGCTTGTCGATAATATAAGTTGGATGAGTAATCATGATTCCTGAGTTTAGTTTAGTAAACGGAAAAAACGAAATTGGTTTTGTATATCAAGTTACGACAAAAATAGCACATAACCATATGATACTGAACCATGAGTAAAGGCAAAGAAACCACAAGATACTAGAGTTAAAAATGAATATACTCGTTAGTACTTGTGGTTACAAACCATATTGTTTGTATTCTATTATTGACTTATTCATTTATTGTAATCTAATCCATCTCTTGTCATAATCCAGCATTTGCCAGGTATTTCATAAGTACTAATATCTCCTGCTGTATGCGCATGTCTTAAAGTTTGTTCCAAGTTTTTGTCCACACAAACTTTTTGTCCCTCAGGTAGGTTTAATGTAATTTCTAAATCGGGGAATGTCCATCTGCTGTTATTCTTATGGAAGAAAAGCGGATCAACATAAAGAATAGAATCTTGTAAATACCAATTAAATTCAATGTTGTGTGTATTCTCTCTCGCTAAACGATTTGTGGCACCACGAGCTTCTTTTTCAAAAAGTATTGATATATCATCGTTTGTAGTATAACGTATCCTGAAGTCAGGCTCCATGTATACGCGTTCAGGAAAAGAATCGTTCGTGTAAACTTCAAGACCATCATCAAAAAGGTATATTTCAGAGAACTCATTCATATTAGTACTCGACTTTATGTATAGCGTTTGATTCTTTGGTAAATTCATCTCAATAGTGTCATCTACTTGAGTAGAGAAGGCAAATTCCTTTGCTTCAAAAATAGTAATACCGGCTAGAATAATAATACTTAATATCCAGGCAACTGTGGCTACTACTGAAATCATTTTATCGTTTGCTTTAAAACGTAAAGCAAGTTTTAAACCCCAGTAAATTATGGCGAAAATTGGAGCTGAAATAAATATAATTATACAAATTGTAGCTAATAAAACACTTTTAGGATTTACAATTGAAAATAAAAAGTCAGGAATAAAAACATGATGCATGTCGGTGTGTGTCCAGAATAAGAATGAATCGCTGAAAACAAATACACCAAACATACTTGTTATTAATCCAATACCTGAAAGAATTAGTACAATACCGATAATTAGTAGAATTACTTTGCCAAAGAAGTTAATAATTTCAACAAATCCAATACCAATACTATTCATATTGTTGCGTGTTTTGTTATAACGTTCCGAGTCTTTTATCTTCTTAAAATTATCTTTTACATTACCGTATTCCGATTTTACCTTTTGCTCAATATCTGATATGGTAAAATTGTCGCTTTGCATTTCCATTTTTTGTGACGTAGTAAGAGCTGGTGGTAATACTATCCATAAAATGAAATAAAGTAGAATTGGGAATCCGGCTAAAGGAATTAACAAAACAATAAATATGATACGAAGTATTACTGGGTCTATTTTAAAGTAAGCTCCCAATCCTGCACAAACACCACCAGCAATATTGTTATCTATATCTCTGTAAAAGCGTTTTGAATTTGAATGTGGTGCGTTTTGGTCAGCATAGTTATCTTCTTCAGAATCTATTATCTCTTCAGGGTTTCCCATTATTTCAATAATGTCTTTTATATCGTCGATGGTAATTACCTGCTTTTGTTCACTTAACTTTAATTGCATAAGCTCAGCAATTCTGTTTTCAATGTCGCTTATTATTTCAGTTCCTTCAGTTGATTTTTTAAATCGACTTTTTAATGAATTTATGTATTTTTCTAGTATAGTAAAAGCATCTTCATCTACATGAAAAATAAAGCCACTCATATTTATTTTTATCGTTTTCTTCATCTTTATAAATTTGTGCTCACAATTGAGATTTGATTTATCTTAAATCTATTAAGTATTTGTACCTCAATATTTATCTCAGACATGGGCTGTTCATAGCTTATTTCTCCTTGTTTTTATTAATTGAGTTAACAGCAGTTACCAATTCGTTCCAAGATGTATTTAGTTCTTTTAGAACGTTTTTTCCAATTTCGGTAAGGGTGTAGTATTTACGTGGCGGGCCTTGTGTAGATTCCTCCCAGCGGTAGCTGAGCAAACCAGCATTTTTTTGGCGAGTAAGTAGGGGGTAAAGCGTACCTTCAACTACAATTAATTTTGATGCTTTTAGTTCAGCTATTAATTCGGAGGCGTAGCAATCTTTATTAGCTAGAATAGAAAGGATGCAAAATTCCAGCACGCCTTTTTTCATTTGCGCTTTTGTGTTATCTATATTCATATTTATCTGGTTTTTTAGATATTGAAATAAGGGTTTTATAAATTCATGCGGCGTTTTACATTTTCAAATTCTTCTTTAACCGTATTTTTAATGTTTTCCACATTTATTGGTTTTCCACGCATTTCAAGTTTTTGCGCGGTGGTAAGAGCTTCAGGTATAGTTACCCATAAAATAAGGTAAATAATAAAGCCAGATAAAAAGAAGAAAGTAAATACGATAAAAATGGCTCGGAATATCCAAGGGTCTATTTTAAAGTAGGCACCTATTCCGGAGCAAACTCCTCCTAATACACGGTCATCAACATCGCGGTACATCCGTTTCGATGTTCTTTTACTTCTGTAACTGCGCTTTTTCTTAGCAGGTTCAGGTTCTTTATTGTCTGCAAAATCGTGGGGTTCGCCCATAATAGTCATTACAGCTTTTACATCGGGAGCTGAAATAAGGTCTTTTTTTCTGTCAATCCGTTCTTCGAAAAGTTCGGAAAGGCGTGCTTCAATATCTGAAATTATTTCAGATTTTTCAGTTTCATCAACAAATTGCTTTTCTACCGATTTTAGATAGCTCTGTAAAATTTTATAAGCTTCGTCGTCAATATGAAAGAGCAAGCCGCCTAAATTAATGCTTATGGTTTGTGTCATGGTTTTAGGTGTTAACATACGGGTTAAAAAAATATAGTACTATACATTGCAATGAATATTCCTATACAAAGATATGTTAAAAAAATAGTACTATGCAAGACATAGTACTAAAAATATGAAAATATTTTTGTGTTGACTGAAGCTAAATTTGCATAATCACCAGAAATACAGCATTATATGCTCAGATAAAAATTATATAGTATTTTTTTAAATAGGTTTTAATTCTATACTGATAAAGAATAATTGCTTCGAAAGTAAAGTTATTACAGCTCTATTGTTCTAAAATCTAGCAAATTGTATTGTTAAATAAGGTGTTATTCTAATACAATAGCCGTTTGGTAAAAATTATTTACTCCACCTAAAACCTTATATTTTATATAGAATGACTCACTCCATTCTGAAAAGGCTTTAAATTCGTGCATTGGAACATTAAATTCATCGAAGAAAATAATGTCACCTTTTTTAAGGTAGGGGGTAATTAAAGTTAAAACATAAAGAGTAGCAGAGTAAATATCCGCATCCATATGTATAATCTTTTTTTTATCTGTTTTGTAATCGTTTAAAAAGGGTATAAGAGTTTGCTGAAAAAGCCCTTGGTAGAATTCATGTCTGTCACCTTCAATTACCGGTGGCTCATTTCCATTACTCATATCGCCTTTTTTAAAGGTTCCCCAATCTTCTGGTAATCCTGTAAAAGTATCAAAGCCATAAAAACGAGCATTTTTATTTTTTATTCTATTTACCCACCATCTGAATGAATTTCCTGTGGATACGCCAAATTCAAAGTAATCAATATCAGAATCAAGATTCTGATTAGTAATAACATGTTCAAAAAGTTCTTGGCGCTTTGAGTAGTCTAATTTGAAAGTATAAAAATCGTGAAAGCTTCCTTTTTTATTTTGTTTTATCCACTTTGATAATTTTGCACTATACGACAAAAAAGCAAAAGCTTTAGTTGGGATAAATATATCTAAACGAAAAAATAAAAATAAGCCTTTTATTTTACTCAGAATGCGAAGTAACTTATACATGTTCTATCTTTTTATACGCAATATATGCGTTAGTATTTTTCAAAACACGGCAAAGATAATACATTATACGATACTTCAAATTAGCTTATTCTATAAGCAGCTTTTGTGATTCGGCACCTCCATCGTTATGTGTGCATTTAAGTATGTAAATTTCTTTTGTGGGCTCTTCTCTTTTAAAAATACACTCGTTATTTTCCACTTGCTAGGTTCGTATTGATTGCCCGTTTATAGATTATAATACCCCATTCTTTTATCATTATGATTACAATGCTTCGGTATGTTTTTTATATCTATCAGATAAATCGTTAATTACAACAATTAACACAGCATGGCTAATTGATTTAATATCCAATATTTTCGACTTAGTGGCTTTGCGAGAAACAAGTATTTAACTAAGTATTATGATTAATGACATAGTTTAAATTAAAAAAAACTAATTATCTTTAACCTTATGATAAACCTACTCATATATAATCGCTTGTACCATCGCCACGGTGTGGGTCTGTTTGAATGCTGGATTTATTGATGCATTCATCTTTTGCATAAATTCAGGATGCACATTATGATATTAATTAGTAACTCTCTTGAGGGTTTTAATATAGTTTAACTTAATTCCTTTTTATAATGTATTTAAAAAAAATACTTACTGTTATTTGGTTGTCTTTTATTGTAGTTATGACTTTTGGTCAAGATATGTTACAGCAATATGAGAGAGCAGAGCTTTTACTTCCACGTAACTTGAAAAATAAAATTTATACCCAATGGGTAGCTCCCAAACCAATTGAGGGAAGTGACTTTTTTTGGTATACAGCTAAAACGGCAGACGGAACGAAATACCAGTTGGTTAACCCAATAAAAAATAGCAAAGTATTGGCATTTAATCATGAAAAAATGGCTGCAGCTATTACAAAAACTACAAAAGATACAGTAAGTGCTTATAAGCTTGGTATCTCAAATATTGAATTCAATAAAGAGCTAAAGTGGGTTCGCTTTAAGAAAGACACTTTGTTATTTCAGTGTAATTTAAATACATATGAAGTAGAAGTAGTTGAAAAACCAACCGAGTATAAAAAGACGGAAAGCATTTCGCCTGATAGTTCTCAATTGGCCTTTATTAAAGATTATAATATTTGGCTACGTTCAGTTAGCACAGGAAAGGAAACCCAGCTTACAACCGATGGCGAAGAGCTTTATCCTTATGGTGGATCTATTTCATGGTACTTTACTCAAAATGAAAGTGCAAATCAGGCTGTTGAATTCGAAATTGATGTGGATTGGAGCAAGGACGGAAAAAAGCTTTTAATATCTAGATACGATAGAAGAAATGCACAAAAATTGTATATGTATAAATCGCTTCCAGAAAAGGGTTGGCGTTCTGAAATATACTCCTATTACCGACCTCTTGCAGGCGACTCATTAGTAACAACAGTTGAATATTATGTGGCTAATTTGGAAATATCTAAGGTGGTTAAGTTAGATTTGCATCCTATACCAACTTTTGCAAATTATGGTACCGAGTGGAGCAAAGACAATAAATTGGTTTATAATATTTTTTATGAACGAGGCTGGCAGAAAGGAAGTTTTACTAAAACCAATGCTGTAACAGGTAAAACTAAAGTTATTTATTCAGAAACAAGTAATACCTATGTTGACCCAATGATGGGTGAGTATAAATTGATAAAAGATGAAAAGGAACTATTATGTCTTTCCGAGCAAGATGGATGGAATCATATTTATAGAATAAATACAGAAACAGGAGCTATAATTAATCAAGTAACAAAGGGCGAATATGTGGTTCGTAATATTAATTATGTAGATAAAAAAGGAAAGAAAATTTATTTTACTGCCAATGGTAAAGAAAAAGATAGAGATCCTTATTACGAATATCTTTATGTAACTGACTATGCTGGAAAATCAGTTGAATTGTTAACCCCTGAAAATGCTTATCATAATATTACATTTACTAATGACAACAAGTTTTTTGTAGATAATTTTTCTCGTGTTAATTTACCGAATAAAGCGGTTTTACGCAATACAAAAACAGGTAAAATAATAATAACTCTTGAAAATACTGATGCCTCTATTTTAGATTCTTTAGGAGTAACTGCACCTGAGCAGTATGTGGTTAAAGGTCGCGATGGAAAAACTGATATTTATGGAGTTATTTACCGCCCAAGTAATTTTAATGCAAATAAAAGCTATCCAGTAATTGATTATTCATATAGTGGACCACAAACTATTGTTACACCAAAAACCTTTAGTCGTGGTGTTTTAAATATGAATTATGCTATAGCTGAACTAGGTTTTATTGTTGTAACAGTTGATGGACTTGGCTCTGCATGGCGTTCCAAAGAGTTTCACGATAAATCATACAAAAACTTAGGTGATATTGGCGGTCCCGATCATATTAAAGCTATTAAAACCTTAGCTGAAAAATATCCTTATATGGATACTACCAGAGTTGGTATGTGGGGGCATTCGGCTGGTGGTTACGACGCTGTTCGTGCCTTAATTGCTTATAATAATTTTTATAAAGTATCGGTATCTAGTGCTGGTAATCACGACCATAGAATAGCTAAGGCATGGTGGCCCGAGGTTTACATGGGTTACCCAGCGGGTAAACATTACGATGAGCAAAGTAATATTCTTAATGCATCTAAACTAAAAGGTAAGCTTTTGCTTGCTCATGGCGATTTAGACAACAATGTAAATCCATCGGGTTCAACCCGTATGGCTGCCGAACTTATAAAAGCAAATAAAGATTTTGAGTTGCTTATGATACCAAATGTTAACCATGGCGGTTTATGGTGGGATAGTTACTTTATTCGTAAGCGATGGGACTTTTTTGTTAAAAATTTAATGGGTGTTGAGCCTCCATTGGAATACAAAATAAAGTAAAAAGAGTAATTTTATATATAACTATTTACTAAAACTTAAAATAAAATAATCATGTTTAAAAAAGAAACTTACATAAGTCGCAGAGAGAAACTTAAAAAACAAGTTGGTAACGGTTTAATCCTTTTGTTAGGTAACTCAGAAAGTCCGATGAATTATGCCGACAACACTTATCATTATCGTCAAGATAGCTCATTTTTATATTTTACTGGAGTTAATCACCCTGATTTGGTAACCGTTTTAGATTGTGAGAGTGGAAAGGATGTTTTATTTGGCGATGATTATACCATTGACCATATTGTGTGGATGGGGCAACAGCCAACAATAGCATCAAGAGCAGATAAAAGTGGTATAAAAGAAACTCAACCTTTATCGAAACTTCAACAAGTGTTGGATGCTGCAAAAAGTACAGGAAGAACAATTCATTTTTTACCTGTTTATCGTCACGATAATAAGATTCGTATTTTTGAATGGTTAGGAATAGAGCCTGCCAAAGTTGTTGAAAATGCATCTATCGATTTAATAAAAGCTGTGGTAAACCAGCGTAACTACAAGTCAGACGAAGAAATTGTTGAAATAGAAAAGGCTGTTAACACCAGTGTAGACATGCACGTTGCAGCTATGCGTATGCTGAAACCTGGAATGCGCGAATCAGATATTGCTGCTGAAATGATACGCATTGCTGAAGCAGAAAACGGGCATTTATCATTTCCGGTAATTGCAACTATAAATGGTCAAACTTTACATAACCATTATCATGGTAATATAGTAAAAGACGAACAAGTGTTTTTATTAGATTGTGGTGCTGAAACCGAAATGGGTTATGCTGGCGATTTATCGAGTACTTTGCCCGTAGGTCCAAAGTTTACTAGTATTCAAAAAGAAATATTTAATATAGCACTGGCTAGTCATGAAGCAGCTATTGATATGTTAAAGCCGGGTGTGGCATTTAAAGATGTTTATTACCAATCGGCTAGAACCATTTTGGAAGGCATGAAAGGAATGGGTTTTGTTAAAGGCAATATCGAAGATGCCCTTGTAAACGGTGCTCATGCTATGTTTTTCCCTTGCGGCTTAGGTCACATGATGGGACTTGATGTGCATGACATGGAAGATCTTGGTGAAGTTTATGCTGGTTGGGATGGGGTGCCTAAGAGCACGCAGTTTGGATTAAAATCATTACGTTTAGGTCGCAAGCTTGAACCGGGTTTTGTTATTACCATTGAGCCAGGCATTTATTTTGTTCCGGACCTAATAGATTTATGGAAAACTAATAATATTAATACCGAATATTTGAATTTTGATATGTTAGATAAATTTAGAAATTTTGGTGGCATGCGTAACGAAGAAGACTTTTTGATTACTCCCGATGGTAAAAGATTATTGGGTAAACAAAAGCCAAAAACTATTGAGCAAGTTGAGGCGGAGCGCGCTTATGCTTTTAAATAAATTCGATTATTTTATTCATTCCTTTTGTCCTTCTTTGGATGAGGCGCCCGAAGGGCAGAGGAGGAATGGAAGTGGTGTTAATACAGATAAAATTATTTATAACTAAGATTAAAATATATTTAACATGAAACAATTCTTAATTCTTACTCTCTTACTTCTATTTTCTGTATATTCTTTCTCTTGTACAGTAATAGCTGTAGGTAAAAAAGCTTCTGCCGATGGTTCGGTTATAATTTCGCACACCGATGCTGGTCCCGATTGTCGTATACATTACATAGCACCAAAAACCCACAAAGCTGGTTCAATGGCAAACGTATATTTTGGAATGGTTGATCTTGGTCGTGCACTTGGAGATTATGGTGAGGTTCTGGGACAAATTCCACAAGTGGAACATACATATGGATACTTTCAATCGGCATATCCGCAAATAAATGAATACCAATTGGCTATTGGCGAAAGTACCTTAAGCCAGCGTGAAGAATTGAGAGTTGACCCAGGAATTTGTAAGCAGATTATGACGATTGAGCAAGCACAAGCCTTTGCATTGCAGCGCTGCAAAACTGCACAAGAGGCTATGGAGCTTATTGGCAATTTAATGGAAACCTATGGCTTTTTACCATCGTGTGTTGGCGAAAGTGAAAGCCTTGTTATTGGCGATGTGAACGAAATTTGGGTAATGGAATTTTTTAGCGTTGGTAATAATTGGAAACCAGGAACCAGCGAGCCAGGTGTGATTTATGCAGCACAGCGAGTAGGTGAAGATCAAGCTTTAATTATTCCAAATTGGAGTATCATTAAACAAATTGATATTGAAGATAAAGCTAATTACCGTGCTTCATCAAATTATATGCAAGTTGCAATCGATAGCGGATGGTATAATCCTGAATCAGGAATGCCTTTTATTTGGCAACAGGCTTATACGCCAATTTTACGCGAATGGTCAACCAGTCGTTTCTGGAAATTTTATTACGATTATGCACCAGAATTAAAATTACCAAATCGCTATACTACCGATCCATTTGCTGGAGATAATCAATACACGCAATTTGTAGAGCCATTGTCGGCTTATCCATTCTCAGTAAAACCAAGTAAAAAGATTGGTGTAAAAGATATTATGGCTTTTCAGCGCTGTACATTTGAGGGTACTATTTACGATAAAGAAAATGCACCAGTTTGGTATTATCCAAATAAAGATGGTGAATTGGTTCGAAGCCCAATAGCTACACCATTCCCAACCGATGAAATGCGCAAGGTAATGGATATTAATCGTCGTAGAAATGTGGCTCGTGCTCGTGGCGAATATGGTATGATAGCTCAATTACGCGGATGGTTACCAAACGAGGTAGGTGGTATTTACTGGGTTTTTGTTGATAATGCCTATACTAGTGCTTATGTGCCAATTTATAGTGGTGCTACTGATGTGGCTGAATGCTATAAAGTTTACGATAGCGAAAAATTTGACAATAACAGTATCCGATGGTGTGTAGATTTTGTGGATAACTTAATGTACTTACGTTGGCAAGATGCTGTAAAAGATTTACGTGAAGCTCGTGATCCATTGGAGCAAAGCTTTTTTGATGAGCAAGCTGAGGTAGATAAAAAGGCTCAAGAGCTTCTGGCAAAAAGTCCTGAAAAAGGGCAGGAGTACTTAACTAAGCTTACCATTGAGCGCATGAATAAAGTACATAAATTATTTGTTGATATGCGTTATAAGTTAATTACTAAATACACGAATAATAAACAAGGTATTTAGATTGCTAAATGCTTGACTTATGACTTGCCTGCTGCAAGTAGGTATTAGACAATAGGCAAAATTTTTTAAAAAAAGTCGTAATCATTTATTTGCTTACGGCTTTTTTTATGATAAAACGACACAGAATCTAAAAAATACCCTGCAACTCTTTAAGCGAGTTCACCTCATGCGTAACAGCAATATCGTGCTTTTTATTTACGGTATTAAAATAAATACAGTCCATGCCAAATTTCTTTGCTCCAGCAATATCGGTATTTAGGTCGTCGCCAATCATAATGCTTTCGGCTTTTTTTGCGTTTACCGATTTTAGGGCGTACTCAAAAATTTTGCGATGTGGTTTTTGGTAACCAGCATCTTCGGAGCAAATCATTTTATCAAAATATTTTTCAATGCCGCTTTGAGCAATTTTCACAACCTGAACTTCTCTAAAACCATTGGTTAATAAAAATAGGCGGTAGCCTTTGGTCTTTAAGTATTCTAGTGTTTCAATGGCATATGGGAAAAGCCCTTTTTGGTATGGACTCCGTTTTATATAATCGTTGCCAAATTGAATTGTTTTTTCAGTATCGTTTATGCCTAATTGTTTTAAGCTTTCGGTAAAACGTTTGGTACGCAAAACTTCTTTAGTAACAAGTCCTTTTCGATATAACACCCATAGTTTTTCATTTACAGGGTAGTAAACACTTAAAAGCTTTTTAAATTGGTCTTTCTTTTCAGGAAAGTATTCTATTAATAATTCCTGTAAGGTTTTTTCCGAATTAGTTTCAAAATCCCACAAAGTGCGATCTAAATCGAAGTAAATGTTTTTATATTTTTTTGTGTTCAGATTTTGCATTTTTTTATTTGACTAAATTCAAGGTAATAAAGTTGCTTTTTGTTTCTAGCTGCTAGTTTTTTGTTTCAGCGTTATTATAAAAGTTCTTTTTGCCTAAAAGCTAACAAGTAAGTTATAATGTTACATTCTATGAATATCTGTAATCTAAATTCTATTTTCTAACTTCTGCATTCTAACTTCTCAATTTTAACATAAGTTAAAGTTTTCTTAATTGATAATACGGTGTGCAAATATCCGTTTTTTAAATCAAAACCTGCAATTGAGAAAAATAATATACATTATACTTAAGTTGAGCGATTGGAATGAAATGAAGAGCGCTTTACTTAGAGTTAATCCCGACCTAGGAATTGATGTTTTTCATAAATCAAGTGAAATGAAGATTTGTGAAAGCTTTCAATTGCTCAGTCGATTGAGCAAATTAGCGATAGCTAGTCGCTCAATTTGGGTAATAATTGGTTTGATTTTTAGTTTAGGTGCAAATGCTCAGCTCGACACTCTTCCTGTCCGCCTGGCAGGAAGAATCGAGTCTGTTGATTCTGCCTACGAAGTGCCCTATGTTCATATTATAAATAAATATACTGGTATGGGGGTTATATCTGATTCCCTTGGAATTTTTAAAACCAGCCTGCTAATAAACGATACTATAATTTTTAGGTGTTTGGGTTTTACCGATTTCATTTTTACTCTACCTGATTCTATACCTTCCAGCTTTTTTTTTGTCAACGTAAAATTATCGCCACACACTTATAAGCTTGCGGTTATAGATGTATTAGCATTGACTAGAAAAAGCCAGTTTAGATACGATTTTACAAATGTAGAAGTGGATTTGCAAGCCTTGGAACCTGCCATAATTATTCCCGGAGTAACTAACCCAAATTATAAGAAACTACGGGAGGCAAAGCGACCAATTTATCCAAGCTATATTGGAGGCGCTTTAGGGTTTATATCTAAAATGCAAAAAAAGAACAAAAGTTTAAAAAAGCTTGCAGCTCTTTATAAGGAGGATGAAAAGGAAGAGATAACAATGCAGAAGTATAACCTTGAACTATTACAAACATTTACAGGTTACGATGGTAAAAAACTAATGGCATTCTTTATATATCTTGAATTTAGTGTAGATTATATTTATGAAACCAACGACTATGATATATTTCTACTGATAAATGTAAGTATGAGTTCGTTTGAAAAATATTATAATGAGCATGGTTTACAAATGGACTTTATTGAAGTAGATAGCATTGGTAGTAATTAGATGAATTGTGCAAAAGAATTATAGAGGTATTTATTTTAAAGCCACGAATTCACGAATTAAATTTTGTACTACTTACAGCTAACTGAGAACTGTTGCCTATTTTTTATTCAATCTGTCCTCAATCTCCTTCAATCTATTTTCTAATCTTTCATCAATCTATTTTTTAATCTCACAAATTCCTCTTATTATTGCTTTATTACAATAGTAAATTAATGAAACGGAAAGCATACTTACATATAAAGTGGATTTTTAGCCTGTTAATTATTTTAGCATCCTGTGTAACTGTTTACGACACAATAAACAACCGTAATTTCGCAAAAAAATATAATGCAGGTGTAAACCAAATGCATCCTTATTATCGGATATTTCAATATTCTAAAGATGAAGTGCGGCTGTATTTTCAACTGTTTCCAAAGGAGTTTGCTTTTGTAGTGCCAGAAAATGACTCGGTGCCTCGAGCTTTAGTTAGTTTGTTTTTTAGAGTTACAAAAAGCTATAGCAGTATTGAAATTATTGATAGTTTAACTACTAATTTTTCGCAGGAAGGTAACCCTCGATCTCACTTAACTGGTTTTGTGCCAATAAATTTACCCGATAATGAAACTTATGTTCTCGAGGTTTTTCTAACCGATAAAATCTCCAAAGCAATGGTTTCTAATGTGTATAATATTCAAAGAAAGAGTGAGGGAGCCTATCATAGTTTTATGTTTTTATCGCAATATGCATCGCCTGTTTTTCAAAATTATTTTACTACGGCAGATACTTTTAGACTACGCAATAATATGCTTAATAATCGTACTATAAATGTACAATATATTTTACCAGATACTATTCTACCCTTACCACCAGATGTGTCTCGAAAAGAATTAGGCTTTGAACATTTAGTGATAGATACAAGCTTTTTTTATCCACAAATTGACACTACACTTTTTGGTTATAATAAAAAGGGTATTTATGTATTTAACGATTTAGATTCGGAGAATGCACGAGCTATTGGAATTTATAACGAGTGGTTTCCATATGTAAAAACTCCAGACCAATTGCTTCGATCTTTAGCCTACCTAAATACACCTAGAGAAATGGAAAAACTTTGGGCATTAAATTCGCCAAAAAAAGCTGTAGATAGTTTTTGGTTTGATGCAACTAACGATTTGGAGAAAGCGCGTGAGTTAATACGTATTTATTATAATAGAGTACAATTAGCCAATTACTATTTTACAAATTATAAAGAGGGTTGGTTAACTGATAGGGGAATGATTTATATTATCTTTGGCATGCCAACAAACGTGACAATTGATAAAGAGGGGGAAACCTGGGTATATGGCAAAGGAACCGAGGGTGACTCAATCTTCTTTTTCTTTTGCGATGAGCATCCTGTTTTTGGAGAGTATTTTGTACTTGATCGCTCCGATCAATATTCACGAATGTGGTTTAATGCGACTTCTACCTGGCGAAGTGGCAGAGTATTTTCTTTAAATCCGTAATTATGGAACAAACTGACAAAAAAAGTAACGATGATTTTGTATTTGGCATTCGTGCTATTATTGAGGCTATAAATTCTGACAAAGAGGTAGATAAAGTTCTTGTTAAAAGAGGGCTTAGAGGCGAACTAGTAAAAGAACTTTTTGATTTAGTTAAAATTCACAATATTCCACTTCAACATGTGCCCGAAGAGAAGCTAAACAGACTAACGCGCAAAAATCACCAAGGTGTAATTGCTTTAATTTCGCCTATTAGTTTTTATGAATTAGAGCACTTAGTTTCGTTAACCTTTGAGAAAGGTGAAACACCATTTTTTTTAATGCTTGATGGAGTAAGCGATGTCAGAAACTTTGGTGCTATTGTTCGTTCAGCAGAATGTTCAGGTGTTCATGGGGTAATAATTCCTGAAAAAGGTGCAGCGCGAATTGGACCCGATGCGGTTAAAACCTCAGCAGGGGCTTTGTTTAAAATGCCTGTTTGTAAGGCAGCCAGCATTAAATCAGCTATTAAATATTTGCAGAACTGTGGTATAAAAGTATTTGGTGCCAGCGAAAAAACAGAACAATTGTATTATGGGCAATCCTATAATAATCCTGTTTGTATTGTTATGGGTTCGGAAGATGTTGGTATAAGTGACGAGGCTTTACGCAGTTGCGATGAACTAGTTAAAATACCAATTTTAGGTGAAATACAATCTTTGAATGTATCTGTAGCAGCTTCGGTTCTTATGTATGAAGTGGTAAGGCAACGAATAAATTAATGTGTAATTAATAATGAGTTATGTTCAATGAATATATATTGGCTTCTTTGGTCTTTAAAAAGAGATGCTAAAATTGATTCTGTCCATAAAGTCTATTTTTACAAAATTATATTTACATTAAGGTTATTTTTAAATTTTGCAAAAGTTTTCAGTCGGCAGTAAGTATCAGCTCTAAATTGATGCCGACTGTGAACTGTTGACTACGAATAAATAAAAATTTCACTTAATTAATAAAACAGAGAGTTTATGTACAATCTATAAAGAACCTGTTCGTAAATTCGTTTTTGCTGTTGAAGTAAAAAAGCCCTGAAAGGTATATGGGTCAACTTAAGCCGCAAGTAACATAATTATAATTAGTTACGGCATTTATGCCGTAGTTTGTAAAGCAGATGATTATTGGCTTTAGCCAAAATATTCATAGCCAATTTTCGGCTAAAGTCTTTTTTATTCACTAAACTCACCAAGCTAAAGCTCGGAGCTAGTTATATATTAAAGCACATGATAAAAGGAATGTTTATAGGGATGTGAGTTTTAGAATTTGATGTTTATCTTGAAAAACAATACTAGCATAAAACTAAAAATTGTAGTATTAAGCTTATTCTTAATGCCTTTGCTTGGTGTGGCTCAATTTT
>JAUXEM010000006.1 GCA_030620515.1 Salinivirgaceae bacterium | reverse complement strand
GTTCCCATTACAAAAGCAAAATCTTTTTTGTAGTATGTTGCTGAATAGTAAGGCGAAATAGTTGAATACTTATTAAGTCCTGAATATTTTAAAAAGTGCGCCCCAACTTCTATTTTTATGTTTTTGTTAAAATGATATTGCAGAGTTGGTGTTATGAAATACCCTATAAGAGTATATCCTTCAACTATATCGTTAAAGTATTCGTTATTCCATAAAAAGTTACAATTGTAAAAATTAAAGTACAAACTATTGCTATCTTGAAAATGCATTTCATCGCGCAAAGTATATGCTTTCGGAAAATCAATTCCAAACACTTTTATGCTAAGTAAAAACAGTACTGATATAGTTATAATTGTCTTATTCATACACTCGTAATAAAAGTAATGCTTTTTTTGAAACCCGCCAGACTTTTTCGGGCAGGTTTGAAATTTGTTTTTTGAATTTTATTGTCTAGGAGTAATCTACTTTAATATCCATATTTTTTCTTCCACCAACTCACAAGTCTTGCTCTAATGCTTTCTTCTTGCGGGTTATTTTGCGGATTATATAATTTCATTGTTTTTATTTTTTCAGGTAAAAAATCTTGCTCGGCAAAATTCCCCTTGTAACCATGCGAATATTTATACTCAGCTCCATAACCCAACTCTTTCATAAGTTTTGTGGGAGCATTGCGTAAATGTAAAGGCACTGGCAAATCACCTGAATTTTTAACCTCAGCCATTGCTTGGTTTATAGCTTCGTAAGCAGAATTGCTTTTAGGGCTCGTTGCTAGGTAAATAGCACATTCACTTAAAATAATTCTACCCTCGGGCATGCCAATTTTATGAATAGCATCAAAACAGGTATTTGCTAGTAGTAAAGCATTTGGGTTAGCAAGCCCAATATCTTCGGCAGCTAAAATAACTAAGCGGCGTGTTATAAATTTAATATCTTCGCCACCCTCAAGCATACGTGCCAACCAATACACAGCTGCATTAGGATCGCCACCACGAATGCTTTTTATAAAAGCGGAAATTACATCATAATGCATTTCGCCATTTTTATCGTAAACAGCAATATTCTCTTGCAAAATGGCTTCAACCTTCTTATTAGTAATGGTTATGCTTTTGGTTGTAGATGAATTTATTACCAGTTCAATAATATTAAGTAATTTACGAGCATCGCCACCCGAATAGCGAAACATGGCTTCACTCTCTTTCACCTTTATATTTATTTGTTTTAGCTCAACATCGGTTTTCAAAGCCCGTTGTAAAAGCTTATCTAAATCGTCTTTTGCAAGTGGTTTTAGTACATAAACCTGACAGCGCGAAAGTAATGGCGAAATAACCTCGAACGACGGATTCTCAGTAGTAGCACCAATTAAGGTAATTACGCCCTTTTCCACTGCACCTAGTAGCGAGTCTTGCTGCGATTTGCTAAAACGATGAATTTCATCGATAAACATAATGGGATTTGCTTGATTGAAAAAACGTGTGTTTTTTGCTTTTTCTATGGCATCGCGAATATCTTTCACACCCGAATTAATTGCACTTAAACTGTAAAATGGACGATCTTGTTGCTGCGAAATAATGCTGGCTAATGTAGTCTTTCCTACACCAGGGGGTCCCCAAAGTATCATGGAGGGTATTCTACCACTTTCAATAGTTTGGCGTAAAATTGCTTTTGCACCAACTAAATGTTTTTGTCCAATATATTCATCTAATGATTTTGGCCGTAAACGTTCTGCTAAAGGTTGCATTGACATTGTATCCTATTTTTGCATAAAGATAAAAAGAAGTTTTATAGTAGGGCTTTTTGAATTAGCAATAAGGTAGAATAAAAATAATTAAATTTTGACAAACAGAATTTATTGTTTAATATTGATAACAATTAATTCAACCATAAACCAAAACTAAGCCCATGAAAGAATAAATTAGACTATTTACTTTAACTATTCTCGAATTGTAAATAAGTAATGTTGAGCAAGCTCAATAAGAGAAAATTTAACTATTTACAGATATATTCTGAATTCTTACTATGCGTTTATAACGTAGTTTGCAAAACAAAAACAATTAAAAAAATAGCACTTTTTTATTGAAAGTAAATATTTCAATTTTTGGGTGTGGTTCAATAAAAATTTAAAAAATGAATTATAAAATAATTCTTGCATTTATTTGCACAATTCTTGTGGGGGGGGATTTTTACCTCTTGTAATAAAGACGAAATATCAACTATAAAAAAAGAAAGTTCTGAAAACATTAGTGATAAAGAGCTAGAACTACAAATATTGGACTTTAGTGCTCTAATGAAGAGTAGCAGAAAAGCAGCTACAAACGAAACCATGAATTTTGCTGATGCCTTATGGATGTTGGAAGCAAGCTTTAATTATAATAACTGTTTTAGCGAAGGCGATTGTGAATTTACCCAAACTGACTCTGTATATATACCTGTAAATTATGGCTCTTTTGATGAAATACCAATGGCAGAATTACAAAATCTATTTATTTCTATAAATAATAAACTAGGGGAAATCTACAATGTTTTTAATGCATCCAATAAAGGTGTTGTATTTATTGATTTTGAATTGGAAGCAACACCTAACGGAAATCAGATATTTATAAATATGGCTATGGGTTCTTTTAGCACTCAAAAACAAGGGGCAACAGCAAATAAAATTAACCCTTTTGGACCCACCGATTATTGGTTCCCTGGCAATCTTTATCACGATGTTGAACACCGCAAAGGAAAATGTCGTTATGAATTAGGACAGTATGCTGGAGTAGCCGATGCCGAAAGTGAAATAGAAAGAGCCATTATGAAATATAATTGCAGCAAGAATTCCCCTTTGTATTATTATGTTAGCATTTCCCCTCTTAATGCAAGTAATCCGAATACAAATTTATTTCGAGGATTTTCAAATTCTTGCATCAATCCATATGGTATGAATTTGTTTTATAATGAGGTTGTTAAAAAGATTGCACTTACTAGAGCTCATAATATTATATGCTTGGGCAAGGATCTAGTTGGTGTAACCCTAGATGCTGATGGTACTTTTAATAATGATGGCACTACTAATTATGATGGCACACCAAGATATTATTCAATAATGTATGTTTCTAATTTTTATTTTGGAACTAGAAAAATAAGAAAAGTAACTTATTTTGACAAGAAGCCTTTTTCTTTATAATTTTTTTAAAATATTAATATAGTGGGGATATTATTATCCCCACTTTTACCAAAATTTAAATCTTATTTTATGCGTTTACTTTTTACAATATTAATTATACCATTATTTAGCTTATCGCAAACATTCGAGAAGGTTTTTACAAATAATATTTTTCAAATTGCAACCGATGCTATTGAATGCTCAGAGGGTTACCTTATATCAACACGCGTTGCAGATAATAATAAAAAAGCATATGCCATGCTAAGTTTGTACAATAAGCAAGGTAATGAAATGCGAAGTTGTAAGTTCGATAAGAATGGCTCTAATGTTATTGAAAATATTATATTGGTTAACGACACGCTAGTTTTTGTAGTTATTAACCAACTAGAACCCAATAGTGATTCGTCAAAGCTTGTTTACCATTTGTTAAATTTAGATTTTGAAACTATAAAAAGCAAAGAAATTCAAACTAGGGTGCCTCGCTCGTCCAATGATTTAGCCATTACTGTTGCATCAAAAATATGTTTTAATATTAAAGGCAACTTAATACATGCATTTGGTTATCAAGATTTGGCTGATAATAAAGAGGGAGGGTATTATTTAAATAAAATAAATCCTATTACACTGGAGCATACAAGTAATTATTATAATGATCTAGGACATGATGCCTTACCCCAAAGTATTACTCCTTATGCCAAAACGGATTCTTTATTACTGTTTTTTAGTACTAAAACTTATATGGCAAATAATGAGCAGAATATTGTAGATACCCTGCCAGATGAGTTGATAATACATTCCACTGATACTTCTTATTATATTATGTGGAAACATATAACAGCGGATTGGATAGATAATAAATTAGTTTTAGGAGGTAATATAAGTACTTTGTTATTTGCACAATTTAATAGTGACCTATCGGTAAAAACAGTTAGGACATTTGGAAACTATGATAACGATAGAAGATGTTCGGCTTTTAATAAGTGTTTATCCGTTAATAAGAATTCTATTTATTTTGGGGGTAGTGGTAATTACAGTTCCTTTCTTTATGGTTATGAATCAACAGTTAACATAGTAAAACTAGATAGAAATATAGATCTTATTTGGGATAAAGAATACAAAAAAGACGATGGCTATTATTACTATGCTATGAATATTTTAGCAACCAGCGATGGGGGTTGTTTAGTGGCAGCAACACGCAATAATCAGGAAACTCAGGGTAATAAATTAGATATGTACTTATTAAAGGTAGATTCCCTTGGTAATTACACGCCAAGTAGCATACACCAGTCATTAATTGAAAAACAAAATATTTGTGTTTACCCTAATCCTGGCTCCAACACAATTAATTTTAAATTACCTAGTGGTGTCACTATTGCACAATTTAACCTATATGATATATCGGGCAAAAAAGTACTAACAAGAACAACAGAGTTCGAGCAAAATACTATTCAAACTACTGTTTTACAAAAAGGAATTTATATTTACGAAATTTGGAATAGTGCAAAGCTTATTGGTCGCGGTAAATGGATTAAAAACTAAAAGGTTTTATACAAAGTTTCATATTTTATCTATGAATAATAGGGTTAAAATTTCTAATGCTTTCTAAATAGCTGTAAACTCTATAATCTCTTTGGGTATAACCCGTCTGCCAAAGCTTCACGGCTGGTAAGTTTCCCGAGGCCCCGCCTGAATGACTATGTCGGGCAGGTTTGTTTTCCCGTCTGACCAGTAGGGCAGGTTGAATTTTAATGCCTCGTGGGCTTGCCCCGAGGATTATTTACTAATCATGTTATAAAAATACTAATACTTACGGTTTTTTGATTAATTTTGCGCCAAAATATAAATACAATTGAGAGATGGAAAATAATCGTTTTGAGTTGAATGCTCAGCTTGCCCAAATGTTAAAAGGTGGGGTAATAATGGATGTTATTAATCCTGAACAAGCGAAAATTGCTGAAGAAGCAGGTGCGGTTGCCGTTATGGCATTAGAACGTGTACCTGCTGATATTCGCGCCGATGGTGGTGTGTCTCGTATGTCGGATCCTGAAATGATTGCTGAGATTCAGGCTGCCGTTTCAATTCCTGTTATGGCAAAAGCAAGAATAGGGCATTTTGTTGAGGCTCAGATTCTAGAAGCATTAAAAGTTGACTATATCGACGAAAGTGAAGTTTTAACTCCAGCCGATGAAGAAAACCATATTGATAAATCTAAATTTAGCGTGCCATTTGTTTGTGGTGCTCGTAACTTAGGTGAAGCAGCTCGTCGTATTGCTGAAGGTTCTGCCATGATTCGCACAAAAGGCGAAGCTGGAACTGGCGATGTTGTTGAGGCGGTTCGTCATATGCGTCAAATGAAAAAAGACATTAAAGAGCTTTGTGCCTTAGACCCTGAAGAAGTAATGCCTTTCTGTAGAGACAATGGTGTACCTTATAACGTGGCTTTACAAGTGCGTGAATTAGGTCGCTTACCTGTAGTGAATTTTGCTGCTGGTGGTATAGCTACTCCTGCCGATGCTGCACTTATGATGCAATTAGGTTGCGATGGTGTATTTGTAGGTTCTGGTATTTTTAAATCAGGTGACCCTGCATTACGTGCTCGTGCTATTGTAAAAGCTACTGCTTATTACAAAGATGCTACTAAAGTAATGGAAGCATCAAAAGGACTAGGTGAGCCAATGGTAGGTATTAACTGCTCAGGCATGGCCGAAGACGAAAAACTAGCTAAAAGAGGTTGGTAGATCAATGAATAATGATTAATTGATAATTATTATTTAAAATAGAATATTTACAAAACCTGTTGAGTAATTGCACTTAACAGGTTTTTTCAATAAATACTTATAATGGCAACACGAAATAGGATTGGGGTTCTTGACCTACAAGGTGGAGTTCTTGAGCATATAAATCACCTACAAGCATTAGGTTTAAACCCAGTAAGAGTTAAGGAAGCAAGTCAGTTTGACGATTTAGCAGGACTTATTTTGCCCGGTGGTGAAAGCACCTGTTTAATTCGTTTGTTAAATATTTTTGAGATTGCTCCAAAGCTTAAAGAAGCTTTTGCCGACGGAATGAAAATTTGGGGTACTTGTGCGGGGGCAATTCTTTTAGCAAAAAATATTGAAGGTAATAATTCGCAGTTAGGCTTAATGGATATTTCTATAGCACGAAATGCTTTCGGATTCCAGGTTGATAGTTTTAATGCCAAAGTAAAAGTTCCAAAAGTTAGTAACGATGAAATAGAATTAACTTTTATACGTGCTCCAAAAATTAAAGAGCTAGGCACCAATGTTAAGGCTCTGCTAGAAATTGATGATTATGTAGCCGCCGCTGAAGACGAAAACTGTTTGGCAACTGTCTTTCATCCCGAGCTTACCTCATCGTTAGCTTTTCATAAATACTTTGTTCAAAAGTGTGGAGTAAAGGTAAGCACAGATTCTGACGAACACCTAAGCCGCACCAGTTGGATGAAGCTGGCACGAATTACTAATCCTTCAAAGTAGTTGCTAATTATTTGTGCTTCAAAAAAAACAGTTAAAAACTACTTTTTTTAAAAATTAATGCAACCTTTTTTAAATTTGCTATCTATTAATTAAAGTATGCTAAAGAAGGAGTCGAGACTTATTGATAGATGCAAGCAGGGTGATGTGCAAGCTCAGAAATGGATGTATAAAAAATATGCACCATTAATGTTTGGGATATGCCTTAGGTATGTAAATAACAGAATGCAGGCCGAAGATATTTTGCAAGAAACATTTATTACTGTATTTGATAAAATAAAGCAACTTAATAGTAATAATTCTTTTGAGGCATGGGCAAAGAGAATTACAATAAATAATGCATTAATATTTCTTAAAAGTCAGCAGCATATCTTCTATTTAAACGAAATAAATGATGCTTCATTTAATCAAGAAAATACAAACGAAGAACAGGATATTAAAGAACGCATTTTAGAGTTTGGTATTTCGCAAAACGACATGTTACATATAATTAGTGAATTACCAATAGGTTACCGAACAGTTTTCAACTTGTATGTATTTGAGAAATATAAACATAGCGATATTGCTAAAAAACTTGAAATTTCAGAGGGAACATCAAAATCGCAATTATTAAGAGCAAGAAAACAAATTCAGAAAAAATTAAATGAATTAGTTTTAGAGAAAGAAAAATCAAGGAAAAAAGTATTATTTGTTTCAATGTTAGTAATTATGAACGATAATAATTATATTGATAAGTTAGCTTATGAAAAGCTAAATAACTTTTCGTCAAAACCACCTGTAATTAATAATAATATTATTAACACCAGTGCAAATGCAAAACAGCTTTCTTATTTTGGAGCAAAAGGAAAACTAATTACATTGTTTAGGCAAAAAATATTTTGGATAGCATCTGTAGCCGTAACAGGCTCAAGCATTGCCTTTATTGTCTTACATAACAAAACAAATAAACTTGATAGTTCTAGTAATAATATTGAAACACCAATATCTAAAAGCACTGGCTCAATGGTTATTACCGATACTACTAATAACGCAATTAATTACATTATAAGCGATTCGTTAAAAACCTTAAAACAAGATTTATCAATTAATAAAAAGCAAAAATTAATACAACCAAAAATAAATGATACTGCCAGCAATAGTATTGTTATAAAAAAAGAAGTGAAAATTGTGCGTAAAAAGTACATTGTCGATACGGTAATAGTTACAGACACATTGCGTTAAAAATATTACTTTTGTTGCAGATACTAAAAATGGTTTTGTATGCGCTTTCGGTTTATGCTTTTTGTACTATTTGTTTTGCAAATGCATTATTCAGCAAAAGCAGATATTAATACAATATCCAAAAATTTAAATACTTACGAAGATACTGTATATATTTACGATACTGTATGGGTTTACGAAGCTGTGTACGATACAATATGGGTATATGATACAATATACATGGCTACTGCTTTAAAACAATTGAATAAAATGAAGCCTATTGAGGTAAAGCAAATTTACTATTCACCATTTCAATATAGAATTTTATCGCTTTCTGAAATAACCAACTTTAAAAAGCAGAAACCCATTAAACGAAATAAATTACACAAACTCAGGTACGATTTAAAACAAAAAAAGAAAGAACCAAAGCGGAAAAAGCATAGTGTAAATTATGACCCAAAATTAACATTAAATCCAAATAAAGGTAAATTCGACTTACATGTGCTTTCTCGTGGAGTGTATAGCTTAGAAGCTTATTCGGGACCAGTTTTTCATAATACACAGTACTCGAATATTGCAAATGCAGAGAGTATTACAAGGTTAAATAATTCAATTATGCCCCTTACTGGTATTGAATATGGGTTACTGGTAAACTACAACGTTTTTCAATACACAGTACAAACAGGCGTAGGCTTATCTCAACTTCGCAACGAATTTTATTACACACAGATAAATATAAATGTTGATAGTACCGAATATTCAAAAACTATTAGCCACATCGTTACTAGAACCGACACTTTAAATTTTTTGGATATTGATGCTCTTTTAAATGGCGATACAACATGGGTAACATATTACGACACTTATGACACATTAATTATTGAAGATTCGCTATACTACACCTACGATACTTCCAGAACTGAGCAGCAAGAAACGGAAATAAATACACATGCTTTCCTCGAAATTCCTATTATATTTTCGTACGAGTGGGCTTTTTCAAAAATAGCATTTCAATTAAAATTAGGGGGAGTTAACCAAATACATCTCTTATCTAAAGGAAAATCATATTCAAATACGGGAAATATTGAAGACATTAACGAAGTAATGAATTTTACTAAATACAATTTTGCTTTATATGGTGGAATAGGAGTTGTTTACAACCTAAAACGGCAATTCGGTTTTGGTTTAAATATTTATTATAAATACCCCTTGCGCAAATATAGTACAAGCTACAGCGAAATTATTAACAAACAAAGTTATGGCATAAACATCTCGCTTCGTTACCGTTTAAAAACACACTAACTATGAAACAATTATATTGTATAATACCTAAGTTAAGCTATTTGAATGAAATGAAAAGCTATTTACCTAGAGTTTGGGTATTAGTATTCTTTGCATTGCTTTTTAATAAAACATATGCTAGCAATTATAGTATTTTGGGGCTAAAGACCGAAACACGCCAATATATTAGCGATAGTTGTGAAGCTTATTTTGAGTATTTTTTTTTAAACGACAGCACTGTTCAATTTAATGACACTTCAGTTGGCGATATATTAGAATGGTATTGGGATTTTGGCGATGGAACTTATTCTGAACAAGAAAATCCTATACATACTTATTCTAACAATGGGGTGTATGAAGTATTGTTGTCTATTTCCACTACGGATAGTTGCATAGGGCGTAAGAGCGATTTTTTAATTATTGAAAGCACAAAATATTTAAGCGGTTTTGTTAGTGCAGGCTCAAACTTTTTGCCTAATGGGCGAGTAGTACTTTATACTGCCGATACTATTAATTCTGAATTTATACCTTATTTAAACACTTCTTTTCCTGTTGATAGTGGCTTTTTTTCAATACCCTATTCATATTATTTGCCACATATCTTATATGTAATACCAGAATTAAATGTACCCAATCTTTCTTTTCCCGAGTATTTTCCTAGCTATTATGGTAACGTAATATATTGGGAAAATGCTGATTATTTTTACCCTCACGAACCTGAATTTGTTTATATAGATTTAGTTAAACGAGAGGGTATTTTTTATGGGCATGGATCAATAGAGGGTATCATTACTGATCAAAATGGCTATTATGATTTGTATGAAACAAACATTTTGCTCTTAGACACAAATAAAGAACCATTGAAATATGCATCTTTAAAATATAACAACACTTTTGTTTTAAATCAATTGCCTTATGGCGATTATTATTTGCTTGTTAATAATATTGGTATTGTAAGTACTCCATTATTTGTTTCAATTAGCGAAGATAATCCGATAAAAAACATAAATTTTGTAATTAATGATAATGGTATAACATCTATTGAGAATGCAGAAGAACCTAACCAAGTTGCAGTATTTCCAAACCCATTCAGCAGCAACATTTTTTTACATTTTAACAACACAGCCAACAAAAAAATCGCAGTAGTAGTATTTAACTACTCCGGACAAATTATACATAGTGAGCTTGTTAGAATATTCAACAGTAAAGTGCAGATTAATTTATCGCACCTTAGTAATGGAATATATTTTATTAAAACTCCTGAACACACTTTTAAAGTGCAAAAAACAAAATAATATTTTATAATACCGTGCAACCATTGGTAATAATACTATCTACAAAGTATAAACTAAAAAATTAAATTATTATGAAATTATTTAAACCCTTATTTACATTAATATTTATTGGTATAGCATTAATGGCTCAAAGCGAAAATATTAATGTAAACGGCACGGTAACAAACCAATCTACTGGTGAACCAGTAGCAGATCATTTAATTAGTTTTATTGTAGATGGAGCAAACGACACACTTACTACTACTACAAATACTAGTGGCTTTTTTACAAAAAGTATTGAACTTAATCAGCAAGACTCATCATTCTTTGTTTTTGTTTTTACAGCCGACCCTTGTAATGAATATATACATTCTGCTTCATTTATTGAGGGTGAAGACATAGAGTTTGTTGTTTGCGGAGACACTACTGGGCAGGGAGAAGAGTGTATGGCAAGTTTTGAGTACTATTCAAGTTTTATTATCGATTCGTCTTTTATTGTAGAAGATTCTACTTTTGACATGAATCTTTTATCAATATCTTTTGTTGATTTATCGAGCGGTTCTCCAACGGATTGGAACTGGAGTTTTGGTGATGGAAACACATCTACTAAACAACACCCTGTGCATACTTATGCCGATACAGGCGAGTTTGTTGTTACATTAAGCATTTCAGGAAATGATTGCGAAAGTACTGAAACAATGTATGTTTATGCAGGCTACGAATATATTTCCGATAGCATTTGGGGCTATGATGATTGCTTAGCAATGTTTTTTCCGGTAATGAGTGAGGGTAATACAGTTGATTTTATTAACAAATCCATGGGCAAAATAACAGGGTATTATTGGGAATTTGGAGATGAAAGTTCCAGTACTGAAGAAAACCCTATTCATACCTATGCCAATAAAGGACAATATACAGTTAAGCTAACAATAAACCCGAACGATTCGTGTAGCTCTGTATTTGAAATGGATATTTGGGTTAACGATTTTTATACTGACTCAACGTTTACAGCATTATTTGTTCCTACGTTTAATGGTAAAACAGTTACATTTCATAATCAATCGCAAGGCGATATATGGAGTTGGCACTGGAATTTTGGCGACGAGGCTACATCAAAAGTAAAAAACCCTATACATACTTACAATGAATTAGGTACATACATAGTAACACTTGGTATAGGCAATTCATTTGACATATCTACTTTTACAATGCAAATTAATCTTAGCGACTCAACATATAAAGGCTACTTTAACAAAAGTACAACTACTATTTCTGAATTTGGTTTATCTGAAGTTAAAGTATTTCCTAACCCTGTAAACGAAGTGGCAAATGTGTATTTCCAGAGTAACGAAAATGGTTTTACTAATATTTCTATAACAAATATTGCAGGACAAACTTTATTTAACGAAAGATTTAATGCTGCTAGCGGTAAAAATAAGTTGGAAATAAATACAGCTTTTTTAGAAAAGGGTATTTACATACTACATGTTGCGCATGGTAATAACATACAATCGTATAAAATTACAAAGTAAATTACTAGAACACAATACTGCCTAAAAGTTGGGGTTTGTCTTTATTTTAAGACAAACCCTTATTGCTTTTTATACCAATTGTATATTTAAATGCGCTGAAAGCCATTTTAATAAATACAGTGGTTAATGCCGATAACCTGTGCCGAATTAACTTCGGCATACATTCAAAGCGGCTTTGTTTTTTAAGGCGCATTTTGAATGATAATCGGTATTACTAAAGAAGCTTACACTAAATACTGAAACAAATTTGGTTTATTATTAATATATTCATATTCAAAACCTCTTTCTTCTAGATTCCGAATTAGCTGGTTAAAATTATTTTTATTACTCAACTCAATACCAATTAAAGCCGGTCCTTTTTCGCGATTGTGTTTTTTAGAGTATTCAAAAAGAGTAATGTCGTCACCAGGTTGTAATATATTATTTACAAACTCGCCTAATGCACCAGCACGCTGCGGAAAACGTACTATAAAATAATGTTTTAACCCTTCGTAAATTAACGAACGCTCTTTAATCTCCTCGGTACGTGTAATGTCGTTATTGCTACCGCTTACAATACAGCAAATATTTTTGCCTTTTATTTCATCCTTCATTAGCTCAAGGGCTGCAATACTCATTGCACCTGCTGGTTCAACCACCATAGCATCTTCGTTGTAGCGTTTTAATATGGTAGTACAAATTAATCCTTCTGGAACCAATCTTATTTCATCAATAAATTCTTTGCAGATATTGAAAGTTAGTTTTCCAACTTGCTTTACAGCCGCACCATCTACAAAAGTTTCCATTTTGCCGAGCTTAACCAATTGTCCTTTTGCTATCGATTCTTTCATGGCAGGAGCCCCTTCTGGCTCAACGCCAAGAAGCTTTGTATTTGGACTAATAGTTTTAAAATAGCTTCCAACCCCAGCTGCCAAGCCACCCCCACCTATGGGCATAATTAAACAGTCGAATTGGCATTTTGCTTGTTGTAAAATTTCGTAACCAACAGTGGCTTGTCCTTCAATTATTTTCTCATCATCAAAAGGGTGAATAAAAGCCATGCCTTCATTCTTCGATTTTTCTAAAGCAGCATCGTAAGCATGGTCAAAGGTATCGCCAATTAAAATAACCTCAACATATTCTTTACCAAACATACGCACCTGCCTTACCTTTTGTTTTGGCGTAGTTTCAGGCATGAAAATAATAGCCTTGGTTTTTATGTGCGCCGCAGAAAAGGCTACTCCTTGTGCATGATTTCCGGCACTGGCACATACAATTCCTTTTTTCAGGACCTCTCCCGATAAGGAAGAAATTTTATTATAAGCCCCTCTTATTTTATAGGAACGAACTAGTTGCAAATCTTCGCGTTTTAAAAAAATATTAGCACCATACTGTTCCGATAATGATATACTTTTTACAAGCGGAGTAGGTTCTATTATAGTTGCAAGACTTGTGTGAGCTTTATTTATTTCTTCGAGACTTGGATACCAAACAGTCTCTTTTAATATTTCTGGCATAGTTTATTTATTGAATGCGTGCTAGTTATTCTTATTTATTCGTAGCAAAATGCTTTATTTATCTTTACTTTGAAAAGCAAAAGTACCCCAAACTCAATGGCAAACTTGAGCAAGGCGAAACACTTGGGGGTGAATTTAAATCTATAAAAAATTTGTTTCTCATAAAGAAAATTACGCTTCTACAGGTTGGCGATGTTCTTTTTCTAAATTCTCCAAATAACTACTTAAATGTTCTTTCTTTAAACGTGTAATAGCCACTCGGCCTGAACGAACAAACTGTAATACACCATATGGCTTTAGTTGCTCAAATAATTCTTGAGTCTCGGCCTTATGACCTGTTTTTTCTATTACAGTATACTCTTTAGTAAGCTCTAGAATACGAGCATTGTAACGGCGAATAATACCTTCAACTAAATTAGATTCAAGTAGCGATGATGTTTTAATTTTATACATGGCAATTTCTTGATGTAATATTTCATCCGACGAAAGGTAAAAGGCACGAATAACATCAATCTGTTTTTCAATTTGCTTAACCAAGTTTTTAACGTTGTGTTCTTCACAGTTAACCACAATAGTAAACTTAAAAACACCTTTAATTGCTGATTCTGAAACCGTCAGACTCTCAATGTTTAGTTTTCTTCTTGTGAATATAATTGTGATTCGATTAAGTAATCCAATGCTATTTTCCGAAAATATTGTTAATGTGAATTCTTGATTCATGATTTATATTTTTAATATTATTACTTAATCTTTATTTATGCTCATCGCCATAAATTACATCACTAACCGATGCTCCTGCAGGTACCATTGGGAAAACATTACCTTTGGCAGCTACCTTAATTTCAAGAATATATGCTCCTTCAGAGCGCCACATTCGCTCCATAGCATCTTTCAAAGTTGAACGATCATTTACTGTTTCACCTTTAATTTTGTACGAAGCAGCTAAAGCCACAAAATCAGGACTACTAATTGGTGTGTTTGAGTAGCGTTCATCGAAAAACAATTCTTGCCATTGACGAACCATTCCTAGAAAGTTATTGTTTAATACAATCATTTTCAAAGGCAGTTTATTGTAGGCAATGGTTCCTAATTCCTGCATGGTCATTTGAAAGCCACCATCGCCCGAAATAGAGATAACTTTCTTATCAGGACAACCAAACTGAGCTCCCATTGCGGCAGGTAAACCAAAGCCCATGGTACCTAAACCACCTGATGTTATCCAGGCTCTTGTGTCTTTAAATTTGCAATAAAGCATAGAGAACATTTGATGTTGTCCCACATCAGTAGCTATAATTGCATCTCCTTTCGATTGCTGATTAAGTACTTCAATAACCTCTCCCATGTTAATTTTACCATCGCTAGGATGCACTTCCTCTTTAGCAACTCTATTGTACTCTTCCTTACTGCAAGCTTCAAATTCAGCTAACCATTCAGGATATTGATCGGGTTGAATGAAATCTAGAATTTGAGCTAATGTTTCTTTCACATTTCCCAAAACGGGAGCATCAACTTTAATAATCTTATTTATTTCAGCCTTATCAATCTCGAAATGAATTTTCTTGGCTTGCGGAGCATATTTACTAACAACGCCGGTTACACGATCATCAAAACGCATTCCAATACCAATTAACAAATCGCATTCGTTCGTTTTTATATTAGGACCAATATTGCCGTGCATACCTACTCTTCCTGTAAATTGTGGATGATTGTTAGGAATAGAAGACAGGCCAAGTAAAGTAGACGCTATTGGAATACCTGACTTGTTTACAAAAGCGAGCAACTCTTTTTCAGCATTACCAAGAATTACACCTTGTCCAATAACTGCTAAAGGTTTTTTAGCTTCATTTATAAGTTTTGCAGCGGCCTCAATCTGTGGGGTTTTTACACGTGGTTCAGGAATATAACTGCGAATATAAGAGCATTTTTCATAGCTATAATCAAATGTATTCATCATAGCATCTTTAGTTATATCAATAACTACCGGGCCCGGACGGCCCGAACAAGCAATATAAAATGCTTTGGCAATAGCTTCTGGAATTTCTTCGGCTTTTGTTACCTGAAAATTCCATTTTGTTATGGGCATTGTTACACCAACCACATCTGTTTCCTGAAAGCCATCGGTTCCCAATAAATGAGAAAATACTTGACCAGTGATACAAACCAATGGGGTAGAATCCATGTAAGCATCGGCAATACCTGTCACTAAATTTGTTGCTCCAGGACCTGATGTTGCAAAGCAAATTCCTGGTTTTCCTGTAGCTCTGGCAAAACCCTGTGCGGCATGTATTGCACCTTGTTCATGGCGAGTAAGAATGTGTGATATCTCTTTTTTATAATCTAATAACTTGTCGTACAAAGGCATAATTGCTCCACCAGGATATCCAAAAACTGTTGAAACGCCTTCGGTTATTAGCGATTGTAACAAGGCATCGGAGCCTGTCATACTTTGTATTTTCTTCTCAGTAGTTTTTTCTTTTTCGATGGTAAGCGTTTCCATAAGAATAGGTTTTTATTTATTTTTTTGATGAAGGAGTTATTTTTCCTAATAATATTTGTTTTGTCCTATTTAGTTTTTGTAAAAGAATTCAAAAAACAAAATTCAAAAAAGATCCATAATGGTCTGAATATCAGAAAACAAATATTTGGCAAATGCTTCTCTAGTTGTTTCAGGATTACGCTTAAGCAGGTTTGAAATTTGTTAATTGTCATTTGAATTTTGTGATTTCATAATTTATTCAATTTCTCTTACAGCTCCTTTGTCTGCTGAGCTAACAAAATGAGCATACTGCTTTAAAGCTTTCGAAACTACTCGCACTCTATTTGGCTTATATCCTTCTTTGCCTTTTGCGTCTTCGTTTGCTCTACGAACAGCTAATTCCGTTTCGCTCACAAGCAATTCCATTTTACGATTTGGTATATCTATCTCAATGGTATCTCCATCTTTAACTAGAGCAATGGTTCCTTTGGCTGCTGCTTCGGGCGATGCATGACCAATTGATAAGCCAGATGTTCCACCCGAAAAACGTCCGTCGGTTATTAATGCACAAGCTTTTCCTAAGCCCCTTGTTTTTAGGTACGATGTTGGGTAAAGCATTTCTTGCATTCCCGGTCCTCCTTTTGGACCTTCGTAACGAATAACCACTACATCGCCAGCTTTAACAGTGCCATCTAGTATTGCTTTTACTGAGCCATCTTGCGAATCAAAAACTTTAGCAGGGCCTGAGAATTTCCATATTGACTCATCAACACCTGCTGTTTTAACAATGCATCCGTTTTTGGCTAAATTTCCAAATAGTACAGCTAAACCACCATCTTTTGAATAGGCATTTTCGTTGTTACGTATGCATCCTTTTGCGCGGTTTAGGTCTAATGTTTTAAATCGGGCTTTTTGTGATCCCATTGTTAGGTTTAGTCCGTTTTGAGCAGGTGCCGCTGAGTAAACAGCGGTAGCCTGTTGGGTATGTGAGTCTAGCAATAAATCATATTTCTCTATAGCTTGTTGCAAGGTATTTCCATCTGCTCTTGAAACTGATGTATCAAGTAATCCAGCATTATTTAATTCGCTTAATATCCCAATTATACCACCAGCACGGTTTACATCTTCAATGTGATAGCTTCCATTTGGCGACACTTTACACAAACATGGTACTATACGTGAAAGCTCATCCATTTCTTTCATGGTAAAATCAACCTCAGCTTCGTGAGCTATTGCCAATAAATGAAGAACCGTATTTGTTGAGCCGCCCATGGCAATATCTAAACTCATTGAGTTTTGGAATGCTGCTTTGGTGGCTATGTTTCTTGGTAAAAATGAAGTATTACCATTTTTATAATAAGCATAAGTATTTTTTACAATTTGATTTGCTGCTTGCTCAAAAAGTTTAGTACGTTCGCTATGTGTTGCTACAACTGTTCCATTCCCTGGTAATGCTAATCCAAGTGCCTCATTTAGGCAGTTCATAGAGTTTGCTGTAAACATACCAGAACATGAACCACAAGTAGGGCAAGCGTTTTCTTCAACGCCTTTTAAAAGCTCTGCTGAAGTATTTTCGTCGGCTCCTAATACTATAGCATCAACCAAATCGTACTTTTTGCCATTAAAAATACCAGCCTCCATTGGGCCACCAGATACGAATATGGCAGGTATGTTAAGTCTCATTGCAGCCATAAGCATGCCTGGGGTAATTTTATCGCAGTTGCTAATACATATCATAGCATCGGCTTTGTGTGCATTGCACATATACTCAACACTATCGGCAATTATTTCGCGCGATGGCAGTGAGTATAACATACCATCGTGTCCCATTGCTATTCCATCATCAATGGCTATAGTATTAAATTCAGGAGCAAAACAGCCTTCCGCTTCAATAATCTTTTTTACCTCTTGTCCTATATCTTTCAAGTGAACATGCCCTGGTACAAATTGGGTAAACGAATTAACAACGGCTATAACCGGAGCTTTAAATTGTTCTTCTTTCATTCCATTGGCACGCCATAAGGCACGGGCACCAGCCATTTTTGCGCCTAGTTTTGTAGTGTTACTTCGTAATGGTATTTTGTAGTTCATTATTTAATTCGTTGATTATTGATTAGTGAATTTTTTATTAATAAATAAGGCTCTTCGTTTTCTGAAGAGCCTTATAAACATTTTTATTTATCTATAGCTCTTTTGCCTCATAATCGATAATGACTATATTAATAGAAATGATAATAATGACATGCTTTAGCATAAATGGAATCTTTATATGTTTAGTTTATTCAAAAAAAAAGCCCCTCTGTTTCCAGAAGGGCTCACAATATTTTTCATATAGCTATAACCCTCCTGAGTCGATAATAATGACTAGAATATTAATAATAGAAATGTTAATACTATGTTTCATTTACTTAAGTATATACTACGTGGTAACACAAACAACTTGTTTGGTTAAAAAACCTAACAATTGTTTTTTGTTTTTGATGCAACAAACCTAGATATTAATTTTAACATGACAAATGATTAAATAATTTATCAATACAACACCCAATTCAAAAACCCTTTCATAAAAGAATGTTTAAAATACAGTATGCCAATACTTAAGTGAGCTTTTTTGAATCCAATTGCCACACTATAATATTTTTATTTGTTCAAGTTTATTGCATTAGTTTTTCCCAATAAATTCGGGCTTTTAGCTTATTTTTATGTTTAGATGCATAATTATTTTTAATTTTAACACCTTGTATAAATCGAAACAAATACCAATATATAGTTTAGGCGAGTTTAGTTCTGTCGATAATAAATCAAAAAATTATCAGGTAGAAGTGTTCGACGCTAACCGACATTTTGAGGTATCTTATCCGCATAAGCATGATTTTTACGAAGTGCTTTTTTTAACACAAGGTTCAGGTTATCATATAATTGACAGTAATAAATATAAAATTGAACCACCATGTATTTTTTTTATGTCGCCAGGCCAGGCACACAAATTAGAGCTTTCTAGTGATATTGGTGGGTATCTGTTTTTATTTACAGAAGAGTTTTATTTGTTGAATAGAGTAAATAAAAACAAGCTGTTGGAGTTACCGTTTTTTTATTCGGTTGAGCAGAATAATCCGCCTCTTTTATTAGCGGATAGTAGTGATGCTGAGTTTTTAAAAGCATTGTTTGCTAGAGGGTGTCATGAAGAAAATTTAGAAGATGATGTATCGGAAGAGGTAATACGTGCTTTACTTGATGTTTTATTGCAAACGTGTAATAAATTATATCCATTAGAATTTGGATTGCAAAAAACAAGAGGGCATTTGTTAGTTAAAAATTTACTGCAACTAATTGAGGAGAATTTTCAAAAGAACATAGCGATAAGTGAGTACGCCAACATGCTATCCATAACTCCTAATCATTTAACCCAAATGGTAAAGCATGTTACCGGCACAACTTCGAGCAAACTATTGCAAAATAAGGTTATAATTGAAACAAAGCGTCTGCTTATTCATTCAGAAATGACAGTAACTGAAATTGCTGATTATATGAACTTTAGCGATCAAAGCTATTTTACTAAATTCTTTAAAAAAGCTTGCGGAATTACTCCTTTGCAGTATAGAAAAATGAAGGAGTAGATTTTTTATCTTTTTCGATTATGAGATTTGTATATGGAATCAATCCATGAAAAGTACCTAAATTACCTGCTTTGTTATCTAAGCTGCTTTTTGTAATAGTTATTACTTTGTATCATGTAGTTATGGCATCTGTTTAGTTGTGATATAATGCATTTATATAGTAATAGTATTTAATATATATTGTAAAATGGCAAATTATTTTTCTTCACTTCCCTTACGTGAGCAGTTAAATCAGCTTGGAAAATGCGAATTCATGTCTATATCTGAATTTGCTGATGGTGTTAAAGCACTTGAAGGCAAAAAGATAGTTATTGTAGGCTGTGGAGCACAGGGTTTAAACCAAGGTTTAAATATGCGCGACTCGGGTTTAGATATTGCTTATACACTACGTGAAGCTGCCATTAAAGAACAGCGTCAATCGTATAAAAATGCGGTTAAAAATAATTTTAAAGTTGGTACTTACCAAGAGATGTTACCTACTGCCGACTTAGTAATAAATCTTACCCCCGATAAACAACACTCTGGCGTTATTGGTGCAGTTATGCCACTTATGAAACAGGGTGCTACACTTTCTTACTCGCACGGTTTTAATATTATTGAAGAGGGTATGCAAATACGCAAAGATCTTACGGTAATTATGGTTGCCCCAAAATCACCGGGTACAGAGGTTCGCCAAGAGTATAAACGTGGCTTTGGTGTTCCTACATTAATTGCTGTTCACCCTGAAAACGACCCTCAAAATCATGGTTGGGCACAAGTAAAAGCTTACGCTGCAGCTACTGGTGGACACCGTGCTGGTGTGTTAAAATCGTCGTTTGTTGCCGAGGTTAAGTCAGACCTTATGGGCGAGCAAACTATTTTATGTGGTTTATTGCAAACAGGCTCAATTCTTAGCTTTAACAAAATGCTTGAAAAGGGAATTGATAAAGCTTATGCATCTAAATTAGTGCAATATGGTTGGGAAACTATTACCGAGGCTTTAAAGCATGGTGGTATTACTAATATGATGGATCGTTTAGCTAATCCTGCAAAAATTAAAGCTTTTAAACTAGCTGAGGAGTTGAAAAAAATAATGCGCCCATTGTTCCAAAAGCATATGGATGAAATTATGAGTGGCAAATTCTCGAAAACCATGATGGAGGACTGGGCTAACAACGATAAAAACCTTTTGACTTGGAGAGCTGAAACGGGTGAAACTGTTTTTGAGAAAACGCCTGCGGGTAATGTAGAAATTTCGGAACAGGAGTATTTTGATAATGGAGTACTTATGATTGCCTTTGTGAAATCGGGCGTTGAGCTTGCTTTTGAAACAATGACCGAGGCAGGTATTATTGAAGAGTCGGCTTACTACGAATCGTTACACGAAGTGCCATTAATTGCAAACACAATTGCCCGTAAAAAACTGTTTGAAATGAACCGCGTAATTTCCGATACTGCCGAGTATGGCTGTTATTTATTTAACCATGCGTGCAAGCCTTTATTGGCTAACTTTATGGCTAAAATTGATAGCGATGTTATTGGAAAAAATTACATGGATGGAAAAACAAATGGGGTAGATAATAAGCAATTAATTGCTGTTAATGACATTATTCGTAACCATGAAATTGAGTTTATTGGTGCAGAACTGCGCGAAGCTATGACAGCTATGGAATAAATAAAGTAGGTTTGAAAATAGTATGTATTTTGCAAATAATTCTTATAAATTCTTATCTTCGCATCATAACATTACATATAATAATATGAATAAGGATAAAATTGTAATTATACCCACCTACAATGAGAAGGACAACATTGAAGCGATAATTAGAAAAGTAATGTCGCTTAATGGCAATTTTAATGTTTTAATTGTGGAAGATAATAGCCCTGATGGAACTGCTGCCATCGTTAAAAAGCTGATACCTGAATTTAAGGAAAGAATTTTCATTCTGGAAAGAGAAGGAAAGCTTGGGCTTGGTACTGCTTATATTGATGGTTTTAGATGGGCTTTGGAGAATAATTATTCATATATATTTGAAATGGATGCCGATTTCTCGCATAATCCAGACGATTTGATTCGCCTTTATGAGGCATGTGCAACCGGAGGTGCTGATATGGCAATTGGATCCCGATACATTTCAGGAATCAATGTGGTTAATTGGCCAATGGGTAGGGTTTTAATGAGTTATTATGCCTCAGCCTACGTTCGCTTTGTTACTGGAATGAAAATTAAAGATACTACAGCAGGCTTTAAATGCTACTCGAAAAAGGTGCTTGAAACCATAGATTTTAACCGTATTAAGTTTAAAGGATACGCTTTCCAGATTGAAATGAAGTTTACTGCTTGGAAATTCGGTTTTAATATTGTTGAAGTGCCTATTATATTTACAGACAGACAAGAAGGTAACTCGAAAATGAGTGGAGGGATATTTGGCGAGGCAATTGGTGGAGTTATTAGAATGAAATGGAGTAGCTTCTTTAGAAAATACAATCGCGAATAAACATTCCATTAATAAACCAGTTTTTATAAAACATTTTGTACATGAATTCCTTATCCATATATAAGCATTTATTACCAAGTACAAAATTTTAGAATATTACAAACTGTAAAATACTAGCATACGAAACTTAATATATTTGTCTGCCTGCGTTTGGATGGTTTTTGCATGCAGCTTATATTTAGATATATGTATTGTTATAAAAAACTTACGGACACTAGTTATTGTAAAAATGTAATTCTTATACTATTCATATTTTAACTCAAAACAATACTAATTCAATTTGATATGATGTTTTTAATAAAGAATGCTACAATTATTAATGAGGGTGAAGAATTTCATGGACACATTATTATCAATAATGGTAAATTTGAGAGGATCACAAAAATTGCACCATCCAATGAGAATGAATATCAAGTAATTGATGCCACAGGGAAAATTGCTATACCTGGTATAATTGATGACCAAGTACACTTTAGAGAACCTGGCTTAACACATAAAGGAGAAATTCGTACCGAATCGCAAGCCGCTATTGCTGGTGGCATAACATCATTTATGGAGATGCCCAATACGAATCCTCAAACTACAACACAACAAGCTTTACAAGCTAAATATGATTTAGCAGACGGGAAATCCTTTGCAAATTATTCCTTTTACATGGGTTCTACTAATGATAACCTTGGCGAAATAGTTAAAACAGACCCGAAAACTGTTTGTGGCATAAAAGTATTTATGGGAGCATCTACTGGAAATATGCTTGTGGATAGTGAAGAAGCATTGAAAGGTATTTTTGCGGAAGCTCCATGTTTGGTTGCTACTCATTGTGAAGATGAAAAAACTATTCAAGCAAATTTACAGAAATACACAAATGAATTTGGAAACAATATTCAACCTGAACATCATCCGCTAATAAGAAGTGCTGAAGCCTGCTACAAATCATCGTCGAAAGCTGTTGAGCTAGCACATAAATACAACACACAGCTACACGTTTTGCATTTATCGACCGCTAAGGAGCTCGAATTATTTGAAGCTGGAAATGTAGATACAAAAAAAATAACGGGTGAAGTTTGTGTGCATCACCTGTGGTTTAATGATACCTATTACAAAAAGCTAGGACATAAGATTAAATGGAATCCAGCTATAAAAACAAAGGCAGATCAAGAAGCATTAATTGATGCATTAAATAACGATGTGTTGGATGTTGTTGCTACAGATCACGCACCGCATCTTTTAAATGAGAAATTGAACCAATATAATAATTCTGCTTCTGGAGGACCGCTGGTACAACACTCTCTAATGGCAATGCTTGAACTTTTTAAGAACGGTAAAGTGCCGTTAATAAATATTGTTAAGAAAATGTGCCACGCACCAGCCGACTTATTTAAAGTTGAAAAAAGAGGGTACTTAAAAGAGGGGTATTGGGCAGATTTGGTTTTGATTGACTTGAACCAAGAATATAAGGTTACTGAAAATAACATTTTATATAAATGTAAATGGTCGCCTTTTGACAATGTGAATTTCTCGTCGACAGTAACCCATACTTTTTTGAATGGTAAACTTGTATATAATAATGGTGAAATTATTGGAGAACCTAGTGGAAAAAGATTGTTGTTTAATCGTTAGGCGCTACTCTTGCCACAAAGCTCAGCGTTGAACGACTCCTTTGTTCAAGTAGTATTGTGCGCCCTAACATTACTTTATATTCAGCATCTTTCGTGGTATGACGTATAGAAATCAGCTCTAAATTGTCGTTATACTTAACATTATAGTGCTTTTTTAATTCCCTAATAGCATTTTTAACTCGGTCTATCTCTCCATCTACAGACACTGAAAAACTAACTGCACTGTTTTGCATCACATTAACTTTAATATGATATTTTGAAAATACACTAAAAATGTGACTCAAATTTTCTTCAACAATAAAAGAGTAGTCAAGGGGCTTAATCGAAATAAGAACCTGATTCTCCTTTTTAATATAAATAGGTGGTAATTCAATATTCTCCGTATTTGTTATTAGAGTTCCCCCTTGGTTCAAATCTATAAACGAACGTACTTGAAGAGGTATTTTTTTGTTTTCTAAAGGTTTAATTGTTTTGGGGTGAATAACTTTAGCTCCAAAAAAAGTAAGTTCAATGGCTTCATTGTAAGATATCCTTTCTAACTTATCTGTATTTGGCATCCAAGCAGGATCGGCACATAAAATTCCTGGCACATCTTTCCAGACAACAACTTTTTCGGCATTCAAAATATTTGCTAAAAGAGCTGCGGTATAATCAGAACCTTCACGCCCTAAAGTTGTATTTAAGCTATTGATATCAGAACCTATAAAGCCCTGAGTAATATATAAATGAGTACTATTTTTACTAAACTCTTGGGCAATTAGATTCGAAGTTAGTTCCCAATCTACCTTCCCTTCTCGATAAGTACTATCGGTTTTTAAGCTTTTTCTAATATCCACCCACTCAGCATCTATACCCAATTCTATTAAATAAACAGTAATTATTTTTGTCGAAATTAGTTCTCCAAAAGGAACTATTCTATCGTATTCAAAATCGTAATTAAAACTAGGGCTACCCAATAATACAGAATCCAGTTCGCTTAAATAGGATTCAATCTCTTTAAAAATATTATTATTTGCAGCAAAAAGAGTAGTTAATGTAGTATTATAGTACGCCTTTAACTCTTGCATCAAATTAATAGTTGATAGTCCTGAAAAATATTTATCGCTAATTTTCTCAAGCATATTTGTGGTTTTACCCATTGCCGACACTACTAAAATTCCCGATCTAATATTAGATTGACATATTTCTGCCATTTTTTTAATCGAATCAGCATCTTTTACCGAAGCTCCTCCAAACTTATTAACTATCATTTTAAAAATCTATTAATTTTATTAATAATTGTCTTTGCTAAGTATTTGTTAATAACGGCAATATAAAAATTGCTTAAGAATTATAAATTTCGTAATGCGCTTATTCTATTTAATATAATCTTATTTTTGTATAAGTATTTGATGCAAAAATAATTTTTATTTCTAAATCAATTGCTTTTTACATAAACTATTATGGCAGTTAATTTCATTGCTATTGATGCTAAACAGTAATTCTTAACAAGTTTTCCACTAAAAAAGCTGGAATAAATTCAAAAATAATGAAATATGTAACAGCGCATGGCTAAAATAAATATAGAGATACTTACGGAATTATTAAAAAGTGAGTTATGCCAGTCTGCCAACAAATCAGCCTTTAACCTGAGCACAAATTTTAAATGGATACAATGAACTATTATTCTATTTACCTTAAGGTTCTATCATAAATAGTGCTTGCCAAAAACTATAACCACTCTGATTATCAGTAATATATTACTGATAACTTTTTTTAGTGTAATTGAAAAAGGCTTATAAGAAATAGTTAAAATACTTGAATTTCTGAACAACTGAGTCTGTGTGGCTTAACTTGAGGTATATCGAGTTTTATTGTATGCTATATTAGATTTAAAGGCAATGCCTTTATTGCGAAACATACAACTTTTCCAATTTAAATCATATTGATCAATAGTATTCACTTCATACTTGAAAGATAATTGCTAAGCTAAATATTTAGCAAACACATTGAAAAGTACAATGCCACTTGTGGCGCAAATGTACTAGGGTTTTCCTAAAACCAAAAAAAATATAGTTAAATTAATGGATATTGTTGTCTGAAAACTAAGGTATTAACAAGCTCGTTAGCTTCTATGTATTTTGAATAAAATAATTTTGAAAACTAAGCTCTAATTAGCCCCTGCCTACAAAGTCAAGTTTTTTATTGTCGGAGCAAAATAGCCCCGAAGTGGGCGAAAGCCAATAGTCTAGGGCATCGCCCTAGGGATGTTGAATGGTAAGGGTTTTAGCGTTTTACGACACAAAGCTAATTTGAAAAGCAGAGCATGCCTAAAACGCAATTATTGAGATTTATTTAATTTATAGACAAACTCTAATTAGTTGTTTGATTAAAAAGTATAGCTAAGCGAGAATATGTATTGAGACCCTTCTCTTAATGGTTGATGAGCATTTTCAGTATCTTGATCGTAGTACTTTGTATTAAGAATGTTGTAGGCTTCCAATGAAACCTCCATGGTGTTAAAAAAGTTAATCAACCTTAGTTTCCCATTTAGTATAAAGTAATTTCCAATTTCGTCTTGAGAAACAGCAACTATTTCTCCACCTTCATTTATTGATGAATATTTCTCACGTTCACTTCTGTACATTAAATTAGTATTTGCATTAAAGTATTTTAAGAATCTATAATTCAGTCCAATATTCATTTTATGAGGAGCTATATCTCGGTGCTTATAATATTCAACTTCATTATTAAAAGTTACTTTGTTTTCTGATGATGTAAAGCTGTAATTCAAATACATATAAAATTGCTTGTTAAAACTCATCTTAAATTCATATTCAAAACCAAGTGATTTATTTTCGCTAATGTTTGAATATGTAGTATCAGGTATTCCGGTAGTATTACTTGATGAAAATATCATATTATCTAAAGCATTGTAAAATATGGTTAGGCGAGTATTTATATTCTTGTTAATGCTATAATCAATAGATAGTTCTGTAGTTTTTATTGTCTCTGGTTTTAAATCCCTGTTTCCAAGGGTGAAACCAGTTAGCCTGTATTGTTCTTGCACATTAGGGGCTCTGTATGCTTGTCCATATAATAGTTTATAGTTTAACTTATGGTTTGAATTCCAAACCAATGCAAACCTTGGATTAAAAATACCTCCAAATTCACTATCAATATCGTATCTTCCACCTAAAGTAATACTTAGGCGTTTAATAGGGTTGTATATGTGCTGAAGATAAAAAGCAATATTTGTATAATCATGACCACCGCCTTCAATCCAACCACGTTCTTCTTTTATTTGCGTATCCTTCCCTCTAAATATAGTCTGTCCATTTTCAACATAGGTTAATGGCATTCCTGTATAGGCATCATAACTAGATTTTAGATCGGCATTCTTTATACCATAAAAATCTGTCTGTATTCCAATTAGAGTATTGTGTTGCAGGTGAAGATTCATATTTAAATTTAAATCGGCTCCATAGGTATAAGCATTAAAATCAGGAGTAGCATACATTCCATTAGGATATATTGCACTAAATGGTAGCCCAGGTGCTGCTTCGGCTGTAATTCCGGGTTTAAATATTTCAATATTTTGAATCTGGATTTCATTTCTTCCATAAAGCTTGGTGTTTAGCTTTGTTTTTGTATTAATATCTTTAGAGTAATCCAAGGAATAAACACCAATCTTAACATCTTTATCCGATTCGGTTATAAAAGGACCAATGCTGGCATCATTATGAATATCAGAATACATTCCCGTTATAACAAAATCTTTAAATCTTATTTTTGTATTAGCAAATACATTATCAACACCTAAATTCCATACAGCCTCTCCGCCCATTCCATTGTCAAATTTTGAATCAGTTACATCAGAATTCATTTTTTCTATTGAAAAATAAGCATCAAAATCATCTTTTTTTGTACCATAAGCTGCACCATAGCTTAGTGTATTGAAATTTCCGGCAGATGCTCTTAAATCAATCTCATTATTCCCTTTTCCTGAACGGGTAATAATATTTACAACACCAATAAAAGCATTACGCCCATAAAGAGCCGAACCAGGCCCTCTAACAACCTCTATTCGTTCAATTGTATTTATATCAAATTGTTTCATAATTCCAATGCCTGAACCATACATAATTCCATTATATGGTGCACCATCTTTTAAAACAAGGAATCTTGAATTAGTTAGAGGATCCTTAACGCCTCTTACTCCAATAGTAAAAAAACCTGCCCTTGGTTTTGAAAATTCAAATCCAGGTATGTATTGTAGAATGTCTTGTAAATTTCGAGCACCAGTATTTTTTATAAGCTCTGCCGATATAACAGTGACAATAGCAGGGGCTTCATTTAAAGATTTTTCCGATTTTGTAGCAATACTTACTTTAGTATTTAAAAGTTCATCTATTGATAAATCTAAAACCGATTCAAGTGTGGTGTCAACTTTGTATTGGGCAAAAGAGTTTATGCTTAGTATAATAGTCAGTAATATGAGAAGTATGTTTAGCTTAATCATTGTTGTCAGAATTTAATCAATATATTAAAGATAGTTACAATCTATTGAATTTAACGCCTGCTATGCAAAAAAAAGCAATTCTCAATAATCAATTAACGGTTTAGTTGCATTTCTCAAAAAAAAAATGATCTTTGTGTATCATGGGGATGAGAATAAGGCAAGTATTATTTATTTTATTATTTACTTCAACTCTTAAAACATTTGCACAAGTTACCAGTGCTGATATTCGGATTGCCTACATTAATAAATTTACTGAATATATTGAGTGGCAAGATGAGAGTGAAATAAAAAACTATTCTATTGGAGTTTTCGATAATGATGAAGTAATGCTTCATAAATTTGAGTATTTAGCTTCAACAAGAAAAATCAAGAATAAAGAAATCAACATTATCCATATTGAAAATATTGAGCAATTAGCCGTTGAAAAGCTGCACATACTCTATGTTAGCAAAGAGAATGACGATTATATTGATGATATTTTAATGCTTGTAAAAGAAAGAAATACTGTATTGGTTACCGATAATTGTCAAACAAAAGAAGCGCTTATGATTAACTTTCTTCCATCGGAGAAAGAGGAGGTTGTTCGTTATGAGATTAACCAAAAGAACATGATTGATGCAGGGTTTATTATTCATCCCGATATTTTGCTTTTAGGAGGCACTTATATTGATGTTAGAAAGCTTTTTCAGGAAAAAGAATTTGAACTAGAACTTGAGAAACAAAAGTTAGAAAGGAGTAAAGTTGAGGTTAAGAAGCAAGACAGTGTTATTATTTGGCAGGATAAGCTTATTGTTGATAAGGAGAATACTATTACAACCCAGAATGGCAAAATAAATGAGCAGGATAAGAAACTAGTAAGTCAAATAAGAGAACTTGTTGGATTGTCAGGAAAGATAGAACAAAAGCAAGTTATTTTTAACGAGAGACAAAAGATTCTTAAATTCAAAGAAAACCAGCTTATTGAGAAGCAAGATAGTATTCAACTTGCTAAACTAGAGTTGGAAAGTTATAATGAGAAAATAGACCAACAAGAGCTTTTAATTAATGATCAAAAAAATATTCTTTATAATCAGTCAACGGAAATAGAGAGGCAGCAAAATTTCTTAATAGGATCGTTTTTATTTATAATTCTAGTAATTAGTTTAGGTTATTTTATTTATAGAAGCTATAGAATTAAAAAGAAAGCCAATATAAAGTTAAAGACTTATAATGACGAGATTTTAGCCCAGAATGAAGAAATTAAAGCGCAAAGAGAAGAGTTAGCTACTGCTCGTGATATACTTGAGACTACAAATCAGGAACTTGAAAAAGTATCTATTGTAGCTAGCAAAACAAATAATGCAGTAATTATTTCAGATAGCGAGGGTAATATTGAATGGGTAAATGAAGGCTTTACTAAGCTATTTGGATATAGGATTGAAGAGCTAGTAGATAAATTCGGAAAAAATATTGTATCGGCATCCTCTTATTCCAGAATAGAGGAAAAGATTCAGAAATGTAAGAATACTAAAAAAACAGTTGAATATTTTGCTCTTAATACAACAAAATTAGGCGAAAAATTGTGGATGCATACGAGTATAACACCTACCCTTGATGAAAATGGCGCAATAAAAAAGTTAATTATAATTGAGGCTAATGTAACTGACTTAAAAAGAGCAGAAGAGAATATTCTATTGCAAAAAGAGGAAATCATTTTACAACGAGATAAGCTTGAAGAACAAAAAGTTGAACTGGAGAAATATAGAAGTCACTTAGAGAATTTAGTGAATGAACGAACAAAACAACTACTTGTAGCTAAGGATAAAGCCGTTGAATCAGATAAGCTTAAATCAGCCTTTATTGCTAATATGAGTCACGAAATACGAACACCTATGAATGCGGTTATTGGTTTTTCGAACTTGCTGGCTCTGCCTAATGTAACCCAAAAACAAGCATCGGAGTATAAAAGCATTATTAATTCAAATGCAAATTCGTTAGTCAGATTAATTGATGATATTATAGATTTATCAAAAATAGAGGCTGGAAAATTAGTAATTAAGAAGGCAAATTGCGCTTTAAATTCTTTAATGAATGATTTATATTTAGTTTATAAAGAGAAAATAAAAGAAGCAGATGCAGATATAGAGATAAACTTGCTAGAACCAAAGGAAACAAAAACTATTATTTATTCTGATAAAATTAGATTGAACCAAGTAATGATAAACCTACTTGATAATGCATTAAAATTTACTGAAAAAGGCAGAATTGATTTTGGCTATAAAATTAATAGTGGAAAGAGTATAGTGTTTTTTGTTAAAGATACAGGTATTGGTATTGAAAAAAGTAATCAAAATATGGTTTTTGAACGCTTCTTGAAAATTGAAGACGATATATCGAAACTTTATAGAGGAACCGGGCTTGGTCTTTCTATTTGCAAGGCAATAGTCACTGATTTGGGTGGAGAAATTGGTGTTGTTTCTGAATTTGGGGTTGGGTCAGAGTTTTATTTCACTATTCCTATAGCCTCTGCAAGAAAACTCCACTAATTTCGTTACTCTTGCATTTTAATCAATCATTTATGAAAAGCAAACTCCTGATTTTTATTGCCTAATGCTAGACGAAAGCCCTGCCTGAATACTTATGGCACGCAGCCTCATTATTGTAGCTTTCTTATCATAGACATAGTTTTTGGGCAAGCACTATATAAGAAAGATATTTGATTTTTGTCTTAACCGCTGCCTAATTTAAGGACGAGCAGATTCCTCACTCCTTGACTCTTATATGTGTTTTATAGCTTAATACCTTAGTGCCCATTCTTTTTATACTGGGTTTTTTCTAATAAAAGTATTGTAAGTTTGCCAACCAAATATTTACTTTTTAATTATGAATTACAATAAAATATTCACCTGTTTTCTATCTATGAAAAGGTACTATATCTTGACCCCATTTATGCTAATATCATTGTCGGTGTTTTCACAAAAAGACCCCGCTAAAACTACCTTTAAATTTGGTGGATACATTAAAGCAGATGCTATAAATACTTGGTACCAAAATGGTGATGTAGGTGAAAATAGTCCTTTACGTGACTTTCATTTATCTGGTTTAATTCCAGTTGGTGATGTGGATCAAAATGTAGATTTAGACTTTCATGTGAAAGAAACCCGTTTTAATTTTGATGTAAAAACCTCTATTCTTGGAAAAACCGTACATAGTTTTATCGAAATGGATTTTATGCTATCGGCAGCTGGAAATACAAAGGTAAGCAACTCGTATAACCCGCGAATAAGACATGCTTATTTTGAATGGAATAATTTTTTAATTGGGCAAACTTGGTCAACCTTTATGTTGGTTGTTGTGCCCGATGAAATAGACTTTACCGGAGCCATAGATGGTTTAGTATTTACTCGTCAACCACAAATAAGATATAAATATAAAAATTGGTGGTTCTCATTAGAAAACCCCGAAACAACTATTTATCAATATAATGATAATAAGGCGGAATTGACAAATTCTGAGATTGCACCTGATGTTGTTGTACGAAAGAATTTTAGTGGCAAATGGGGTAGTTGGTCTGTTGCTGGTATTGGACGTACTCTTTATAAAAAAGATTCACTTAGCAGATATACCATAGGCTATGGTTTAACTACTGGTGGCAGACTTATAATTGGTAATAGAGGTGATGATATTAAAATTGTTGCTACCTATGGTAATGGTTTAGGACGTTATATTTCAGCCGGATTTGTATCAGGGGCTGCAATGGATAGTTTAGGCGAATTAAATCCAATAAATACCCTAAACGGTTATGTTGCGTATAACCATTACTGGAAACCCGCTAAAATAAGCTCAAGTTTTAGTGTTGCTGCATACAATGCATTTCACGATTCTGATATTGTTTCTCAACAAATAAATAAAATGAGTTATAGCGTTTCGGCTAACTTAAAGTGGAATCCAATACCTCCAATTCAACTAGGTGTTGAGTATATGTATGCCTATAGAGAATTGGAGGATAATACCAATGGAGCTTTTCATAGAATACAAGTAGGTGCAAAATATGTATTTGGATATAATAATACTGTGGCTGATGAAAAGAGGTAGTAGTGTTTACATACTAGTACATTGATTAATAAATGCAATTGCATATTTTACAACTTTTTTTATTTTATGATGGCCTGCCTGTTTATGCAGGCTAGTTGCTGCGGCTCGCAGAATATCTATACAGCTTTACTTTGCTGCTTTGTATATGGTATATTATAGACTTTTTCAGTAAACCCTACGTATAGTTTTTAAAAAAAACTCAAAAAGGTGCAAATGTTTAGTTCTACTTTACGAAGTTGCAAATAGCTCTGAAAGAGCGCAATCACTAACATAGGGCAACGTCCTATGCTATTCATGTAAAAAGGTTATCAGTCCTGAAAGGTATATGCGTCAACTTAAGTCGTAAGTAGCAGAAATATAATTAGATACGGCATTTATGCCGTAGTTTGTAAAGCAGATGATTATTGGCTTTAGCCAAAATATTGATAGCCAATTTTCGGCTAAAGCCTTTTTTTAGTAACTAAACACACTGAGCTAAAGCTCGGGGCTAGTTATATATCAACACATTATCTCTAAAGTTTACGCGTATGCCTGAAAGGTCGATAGCACCTTTTCAGGACCGGCGTAGTATATTGCAATTCCACAGGGCAACAGCCCATGCTAATTACTTCAGCCTTACAGGCTGATTTACAACCTGCTTTAATATCGTAAGGTAGAACTAAACATTTGCACCTTTGAGTAAAATGTTCTTATTTTATAAATTCTTTTCTGGATATAAATCATCCCATTGTTCAGCTTGATCTTTTAACTTTTTATCGAACCACGACATAATTGTGTAATGCCATTTAATACGCTTATTATATTCCACTATCCAATGGTTTTCACCCTCTACTAAAACCATTTCAACATCTTTACCAAGTAATTTTAGTGCAGCATAAAACTGCAAGCTTTCGCCAACAGGCACATTTGTGTCGGCAGTACCATGCAACAATAATATAGAATTATGAAACTTATCGGCATTGTAAATAGGGCTATGCTCTACATAAATATCTTTTCGGTTCCAAGGGTAACTACCTTTTGTTGCCCCTGCACTATATGAGTAGCCCCAATAACCCTCGCCCCAATAGCTAGTAATGGAACTTATACCTGCATGTGAAACGGCTGTTTTAAAAATATTTGTCCTGGTTTGTAGTAACATAGTTGTATATCCACCATATGATGCACCTATGCAGCCAACATTTTCAGCATCAGCAGAAGGGTGTTTTTCCAAAAACTTCTTGGTTCCATCAATAACGTCATCAATGGCATCAAAACCCCAGCCATTAACATGTAGTGCTGAAAAGTCTTGCCCAAATCCGGTAGCGCCACTTGGTTGTAATACATACACAATATAGCCTGAAGCAGCCCATATGTTAATTGGATATCGCCCTCCAAAAGAACGTCCTATTGGCGATGTGCCGCCATAGTAATTAACAATTACAGGATACTTTTTTTCAGCATCGTAATTTGGCGGGTAATAAACTCGTCCATAAATAGTTGTTTCGTTCTTATTTGTAAAATTCCAAGGCTCAGTTTTACCAAATTTAATATTGGCAAATTTTTCCTTTTCAGGAAAATTAATTACTGAATTGTTCTCTGTTTTTAAGTTTAAAGTATATAGTTTGTTTGGTGTTGAGATGCTAGTTCCGGTATATATGGCAATAGCTTTATCATAAGCATAATCAATTCTGCTAAGCATCTCAACCGACAAATCAATTTTTGATAATTGCTTTGTTTTAAAACTATAGTTGTAAAGATTCCTATAATCGCGCTCGGTTACCGAAATGTATAGTTGATTATCTTTTGTCCAATATGCATTGCGAACCGCCGGATTAAAATCTTTGGTTAATGGCTCAACCTCTTTAGTTTCTATATTAAATAAATAAAGTTGAGAGTCGTAGGTATTAGGAATTCTCCCCTCGCTCATATTAACGCCAAGTTCACCAAAGCATTCTGGGCCAGCTTGTACTAATAATTTAGTTCCATCGGGTGAATAACTGGCATAACCACCATATATTTTATTTTCCCAAATAACAGAAAGTTCATTTGTTTCAATATCCATTTCGTACATATTCTGTTTTCTGAATGGCACTTCTAAATAATCCATTTTTAAGGTAGAAAACAGAATTTTTGAACCATCAGGTTTAATATTGTGTAGACTTGCCGACTGGTTGCCAGTTGTTAGCTGAGTAATGCTACCTGTGGTAACATCAATTTTAAATAAGTAAGAATAGTCGCGAAAATTTGGTAATCTGTCATTGTTTCCATAAATGCGTTTTAAGTCGGTGGGCTGTTCTCCTTTAATGTGGTTGGAATAAATAATAAAGTTCTCAGTTGGAGCCCACGAATATTTTGATAAATCAGATATATCATGCGCCACCAATCTTTCTGTCCCACTTATTATATCATAGACAAATATTTCCGATTTTTTTTCAAATTTAACCGAGTAGCTTAGTCTATCGGTTCTTGGTAGCCAATTAACATTTGCAATACTTTTATTTCGTAAAACAGTAAAGTTTTTCTGCTCTTCAAGGTCATAAATTACTGAGTGCTTTTTGCTCTTTCCGCTATCATCAACTACTTCAGAATAGTTTATTAAAGCATACTTACCCGATGGCGATATGCTTGCTGAAATACTTTTACTATTCATTATATCGTGTATTGTAAGATATCTATTGGCATTATCGGCTGTTGTAATACAGTTTTCAAAACCTTCTTTGTATTCGAAATTGGCAGCCAGTTTTAAATTATCTTGGGAGCTAAGTGCTTTAATTACAATTTTGTGATTGCCTGAATTGAGCGTTATATCAATTTTGGTATTCTTTAAGTCAGTACTTTTTTTGGTTTTAATTAGTTCATTGTCAATATACAATTCGTAAAATGCATTTAAGCTTATGTTTAGTGAACTTTTTGTCCATCTATCTACCGAAAGGTAAGTAGATAATAACACCAAATTATTTTCTGAAGTATCACTTAATAAAATACTATCGCCAGCTACTTCAATGGTTTTCCAATTCAATTGTTTGCTATTAATATCTATGTTTGTAGAGCTTAATAAACTTGATGCGTCGAATTCTTTTCCATCTATATTTTTAACATCTGAAAAAGCAGGCAAATTTATTTTCTGCGGATTTGTAATATTCCACCATTTTAAGTTTAAAGTATCTTGTGCAATTATTGTATTTACAATAAGGGTAAGGATGAGAATTAGATTTAACTTTTTCATGTATTTGTATTATTAATTGGAGCTTAATTTATTCTGTTTTTATAGTTATAATGACGATGCTTTTTTTAAATAAATATATAGGGAAAACTACACAACAAATGCTATAATATATTTAATTAAGATTACGTAGTTCATAAATTATATTTTTATAAAGATAGTAACTTCAAATATTTCATGCAATTGTTTCGGCATCGTATCCAAATTCGGATAGGATAGCTGATACTTTTGACTGGTTTACTGAATTTACTAATGCTACACGGTTATCTTCTGGTGCTTGGGTCTTTAATTTATTATTTTATTTGGCTGGTGGCCAAATGACCCATGAATGACTCTCCACCTATGAGTCATTTCGATATAGCCTGAGGCTTGAGAAGGATTCCGTTGCAATGAAAACTGTTTTATGTCAATGGTAGTGATTCCATTGTTTATTGCTAGAGCGATTTTGAGTAAACCCTAATGCCATAATAAAGTCTGCTACACTACCAATGAAAAAATTCCGCCCTGCCTAACCGGTTGTTTTGTAAAAAACAGGAAGCCCTTTACAAAACAGAAGGAGCAGAAGGGTATTCATTTTCAGAAGTTATAGCAACAGCTTGCTCTATTGTACTTATTAGTTTATCGTTGTCTTTCGATAATATTCCTTTTAAAATAAGATTGTTAGAAACATGATCGCTACGGTATATTACATTGTTCACTTTTGTGTTTTGGATAAGGAGTTTTAACTCTTCATATAACTCGGTAATGCTTTGTTGAGTGTAATCGCCTTTAAATTTACTCTGAAAATGTTCAATCCCATAGGGTAAACTTAAGGTAAGGGTTGATAGGAATTTTGGATTTATTTCGTTTATAATTTTTGCCGAATTAAGTGCATGTTGTTGGCTGTATTTTTTACCTCCAATACCATTTAATATCATAATTGAAGTATCAATACTAGCTTGCTGTGCTTTCAAAATACCATCAACAGTTGAATTGTATGTTTCTCCTTTATTAATAAGCTTTAATAAAGCATCGTCGCCTGTTTCAATTCCTATGTATAGTAATTTAAGTCCATGAGCCTTTAGTTCTTGCAATTCACTAACCGATTTATTTAAAATATCTTTTGGTAAAGCATAAGATGAAACTCGTTGAATTCGACCAAAATCTGAATTAATTTGCTTTAATAAAGGAACTAGCTTTTTGCTAGATAGAATAAAAGCATTACCATCGGCTAAAAATATTTTTTTCGCACCTTTATAGTATTTGCTTAATTTCTGTATTTCGGCAATAACTTCCTCCTGATTTCTGACTTTAAATTTTTTAGAAGTGTACATTTCACAAAACGAACACTGGTTCCATGAGCAACCCAGGGTAGCTTGAATTATAACTGAATTAGCCTCGCCAGGTGGGCGAAAAACAGGTTCATTGTAAGTAACAGGGGAGAATAACATAAGCACTATTATTTTAGATTCCGAATTTAGCTAAAATATTGGGAGACTTTTAAAAGCACAAGAAAAAAGGTGGGTATCCAAAAAAAAAAATCCAGAGTCTTTGCAATGAGTAACGAAGAAGCAATCTGTTGATATTCGTAATGAAAGATTGCTTCATTTTATTCGCAATGCCTCGAAATTCATTTTTTTGACACCCTTTTCAAGAGTATAAGGAATGGCAATATTATTTATGAACTTCCTTTATAAATTTTTCTACTTCAGGAATTCCTCCTTGGTATAACAAGTATCCATTATATGGTTCTCTTTCAGTTATTTCATCATTAATTGGAGTCATCATAAGTCTGTTAATCTCTTCCAAGTCGTCTGTCTGACCTAGTGCCCAACCCAGTTTGATGTATGCAACCTCAGGGAGCATGTTTCCTCCAGGAACAATTCCCCTTGCCATCATTTCACGTCCTGTTTCGTAAACAAACATTTGAACATATCCCCAAATGGTTTGAAGAGTCATAAACATATACACGCCTTTTTCTTTAGCTCTAGCAATGGACGGATACAATTCTTTATTCACATGACCTAAGCCTGTTCCTATAAAAACAATTCCTTTGTATCCACAATCAACTAAGGCGTCTAACACGTCAGGTTTCATGCCTGGATAGTAATAAAACATAGTTGCTTTATCACTGAAATAGGGCTTTATATCCACATTTCGGTCTTTTCTTCTAGGCTTGTATTCTTTTTTAATATAATCAATTTTATGACGATTGACCATAGCTAATGGTGTATCACCAATGGTTCGGAATGTTGACCGATAAGAGGAGTGCATCTTACGTACACGTGTTCCTTTATGAAGTAATCCGTACTCGTCTGATGTTGGTCCGAACATACAAACCATAACCTCAGCAATATCAGAATTACCAGCAGCAAACATAGCATGCATTAGGTTTAAAGCAGCATCGGAACTTGGGCGGTCAGATGATCTTTGTGATCCCACAATAACAATAGGCACAGGTGAGTTTTGAACCATAAAAGTTAAGGCTGCACCAGTGTGATGCATTGTATCCGTACCATGACCAATAACGATTCCATCAACTCCATTTTCAATCTCTTTACCTATGGCTTTGGCCAGTTGTACATACTGATCTGGGCCCATGTTTTCACTAAATACTGCAAAAACTTTCTCTGTTGTTAAATTGCAAATATCTGCCAATTCGGGAACAGCTCCATACAATTCACCTGGCGAAAAAGCTGGGATTACTGCACCAGTTCTATAATCAAGGCGTGAGGCAATAGTACCTCCTGTACCAAATAATTTTACTTTGGGCAAGCCTTCGGTAAAAGGAAACTCTTTTTCAGGTATCTTATAATTAGCCTTTTTATAACCTGTTTCCTTCATATTGGTTATGGTAATTATATCGACACCAATATTATAACCGGTAATAATTTTTAATACAATATGCTGATCGTCATCATTTTCTGATCTTGGTAAAATGGTTCCTTCAAAAATGCCACGCGTTGTAGTAATTTTTGCCGTTCCCCAAACTCTTACATTATATTTTTTAAGTACTTCTAGCGCACCACCTTTATATCCTTGAAAAATATCTTCCATCTAGTTGGTTATTTAATAGCTTTTTCAATCTTAGTTTTCAATTCACTTAATGCTAAATTCCCTGTAGCCTGCTTATGCAGCTGACCCATAATCCAATCAACAACTTTCTCTTTATGGGCTTGGGAGTTGGTTTCTCTGAATTTTTCATTCAAATAATTTACGGGAGCCAATAATTCCTCAACACTTTTTTTCTTAAAGTTTATGCTGGTAAGAATCGAAGAAAAGTCCATATTAGGATGTTCAATTAGCACGGGAAGCATAAGCTTTGAGATAGCATAATGAAGTTTGTTCTTTTGTATATATTCAAACATTTTTACAATCCTACTAAATTGGAAGTCCTCATGCTTTTTGTACTTTCCTTCTAAATTTTTCAATGTGTGTCCTAAGAAAGTTCCAACAAACTTGGCAGGGACTTTTAATTTTTCAATCTCCTCTATAACCGGAACCAAATTATTTTTTAAAATATAGTGATCGGTATCTGTTGGTATTCCCCACTTACGAAGTTGCTCAAAGCGCTTGAATATTTCTACAGGTAAATTTTGGTCTAAACTTTCAATATAATCATTTGCTAATGGAATAGGCGCCGAATCGGTATCAGGATACATTCTATCTGCTCCTGGCAATACTCTTTCGAATATTGTAGTTCCATCTTTAAACGATTTGCGTGTTTCTTGCGGTATGGTATTGAATGCCATAATGCATCTTTCTTCAATGGTTTCAATAGCCGTAGGAATATCGTCTTTTGGTCCCCAGAATACAATTTGCGCATCGTTTTCACCAGCTTTTAAAAGCTCTTTAATTTTATCAAAATCTGCCTTAATATTCGATCCATCAATTTCTTCCGAATGAATCATATTTGGCTTTTCAATACAAGCAACAACTTTTAACCTATCGGTAATTTCATTGGCAAAGCATTGGCTTGGCTGAGTAAAATGGGAAAGCACACCTTTAAAACCTTCTAAATTCACTGCATAAACCTCTATTTCGGAAAAATCAATGCCTGCCAATAGCATGTTTTTAAGCTTTAATTCAGCAAGATCAATTTTTACACTTTTTATTTTCCACTTATTTTGGTTTTTAACCTGGTTTTTAAGTAGTTTTTGCACATTTAGCAAAGCCCACTGACGGAAACATTCATTATGCGAAAGCTCAGGTATCCATTTATTATGGGCTACACCTTTTATTTCTACACGAGTACCTCCTTTGCAGCTCACGTTAACATCTTCGCGACCAGCACCCATTCCTGTACGCACTTTTCCCGTACTGCGATTTAGGAAACGAATGTATTCAGCAGCTTCTCTTAATTCATCGGGCGTTTCACAATCGGGATAAGTTACTGTTTCAATTAAAGGTACTCCCAAGCGATCCGTTTTATACACTCTGGTGTGACCAATGTCTGAAATCTCTCTACATGAATCCTCTTCTATACTTAACTGAATTAAACGAATTTTCTTATTTTTTAATTGAATATGACCTTCAACACCAAGAATTGCCGTTCTTTGAAAACCAGCAGGAATACTTCCGTCCAAATATTGTTTACGAGTAATATGCACTTCGCCCACAATATTTAAATTAGAAAGCAAAGATATTTCAAGAGCATATTCCAAGGCCTCTTTATTAATTATAAAGGGTGGCGTGTCATCAATATCGTAAGTGCAAGTTGTTTTGTTGTTTAAACGATAAATTATCTCTTTTCTAGTTTTAAACTCCATTAAAGCTGTCCCATCATATTCTCCAAGTTCACTAAGCGTTGGACGCATGTGTCGAATAATTTCAGCATTATAATCGTCATGATCATGTAACATGCCTGCCGGACAATGGCAGAAGAGTTTCTTTTTGGTTTTTAGTTGTTGATGAACTTCCAAACCAGACATAAACCCGATTCTTTTATAATCGTCTTCTGTGGCCTCTTTTCTGCTTACATAGCCGATGGTTTTTCGAGTGGCTTGGTAGTTTTTTATAGCATTAAATTTCTGCATAATAGTATTAATTTGAAGCAAAAGATAGATAGGATAATTAAGTTTACCAAGCAAAAAACAAAGAATTAGCAACGACTAATTAATTTGGCATTAGGGAGAAGAATTAAATCTGCAGAAAAGTGTAAGCCCTTTGTGATAGTAACTTTTGGATTATTGCGACAGATGCTTTAAATGTTTAAAAGCGAAACTAAAACAGCCGTTTGACTTCGAGTTTATTATTAAGATAAATTGTCTTAATAACATGTAATATTCGTTCAAGTAATTTTAAATAGCTGTCATTTATTATCAAGTTATTGGTTAATACCCTACAAACTATCCTAACGGTAGTCAATTTTTATTGCAACTACTTTAGTTTCTATAAATTTTAGATCCAGAATAATGAACCACAATATGCTTGTTCAGTAATAATGTTTACAGAATAACTTTGCCTACTTCAGTCAATACATTATAAAACAAAGCCTTAATACAGGGTAATTAGCAATTAAAAAAAGCCTATCAAATCTGATAGGCTTATATTTTGTAAGGATGTCAAAAAGCAGTATTACTCTACTCTAACATTTATTGCGTTCAATCCTTTTGGACTTTCTTCAACTTCATAGCTTACTTTATCACCTTCTCTTATCTCATCAGTTAATCCATTTTGGTGTACAAACACATCTTTACTACCATCATCAGGTGTAATGAATCCAAATCCTTTTGAGTTGTTAAAAAATTTTACCGTTCCGTTACTCATAATTATTAATTTAAATTTAAATAGGATGCAAAGTTATTATTTTATCTGCTTAGTACGAAATTTATTTTAAAATAAAGTATTTTATTATTACTCATGTCCACAAGTATAATGCGTAATATTCTGTAAACTAGGCAATAATCGCGGTATAATACCACTTATTTAAAAGATGCTAAAACTTATTAAAACCTTCATATGCAACATGGTAGCGCTGCAACTTTCGGATTTAGGATATGCGTGAATTACACATTATGCTTACACCAATAAATATATAATATTTATCGTTGAGGATTGCCCGATGTACCGTTGTATATATATATTTGCCGCCACGCCTTACGTTATTCTGTAGCAACCCAACATAATTACCCCACTTATTAACAATCGCTCAAATAATTGCGAGTTATTAACAATGGTGTAAAAAAGTGGGAGCAAGTGTAAAAAAGTGGTAAAAAAATTGTTATTTTGCTTATTAAATTTTATAAGCACAAAAATGACGAATTTTATTGGAGATCACGCATGTAAGGTCGATAGTAAAGGCAGAATTCTATTTCCAGCAGCTTTAAAAAAGCAGCTGGCTGAGGGTGCTGGTCATTTTGTAATAAAAAAAGACCTTTTTGAAAACTGCTTGGTAATTTATACCGCTCAAGAGTGGAAAACGCAAAACGAAAATATCCGTAACCAGCTTAATCCTTTTAATAAAGAGCATAATCGTTTTTTACGCGGTTACTCACGTGGTACAGCTGAGCTTTCGCTCGATAATAATGGTCGTCTTTTGGTACCTAAACGTTTGTTTAATTTAGCTGGTATAAGCAAAGAAATTGTGCTTTCGGGGCAAGATGCTAAAATTGAAATGTGGGCTAAGGAGGTGTACGACACAATGGACGAGGACGAAATGGAATTTGCTGCCTTGGCCGAGAAGATTATGAATAAACCCAAAAATGAGGAGGAATAATGGACAACTATCATATTCCTGTCTTGTTGCATCAAAGTGTCGATGGTCTTGCAATAAATCCTAATGGTATATATGTTGACTGCACCTATGGGGGCGGTGGACACTCATCTGAAATTCTTTCGCGTTTAGATAAAGGCAGGTTAATAGCCTTTGATCAAGACTCTGATGCCATAGCCAATAAAGCGGACGATGATCGCTTAACCCTTATTCAAGGAAATTTTAAATATTTACAGAATTACTTACGCTACGAGGGGATTTCACAAGTAGATGGCATACTAGCTGATTTGGGGGTTTCCAGTCATCATTTTGATGCTGAGCAACGCGGATTCTCTTTTAGGTTCGACGCAGAGTTAGATATGCGCATGAATCAGGAGTCGGAACTTACTGCAAAAAAAGTAATAAACGAATACGAGGTGCATTTACTTAAAAAGATGTTTCGCACCTATGGTGAAGTAAAAAATGTGGGCAGATTAGTGTCGGCTATTGATACTGCTAGACAATTAGGTTCTATAAACACAATTAACGAATTTAAAGAAGTTATTGAACCCATTACACCACAAAAAATGCAATCTAAATATTTAGCAAAAGTATTTCAGGCTATCCGCATTGAAGTAAACCAAGAAATGGAGGTTTTGCAAGAAATGCTTTACCATTCTATTAATGTACTAAAGCCAGGTGGGCGATTATCGGTAATAACTTACCACTCATTAGAAGATAGGTTGGTAAAGAATTTTATAAGAAGTGGAATGTTCGAAGGGCAACCTGAAAAAGATTTGTATGGCAATGTAGATGTTCCTTTAACAGCAGTAAATAGGAAAATAATTATTCCTGATGAAGCCGAGATTAAACGAAACAACCGTGCACGTAGTGCAAAATTAAGAATTGCTGTAAGAAACTAAAGTTTGGAGTGCCTAGAGTGCGCTAAAGTGAACTGGAGTTAAAAAGAAATAAATAAAAATGAATAATAAAGAGTTTGGAAAAGAGTTAGAGTTGAGAACTAAAAAGTTTGCTATTAGCATTCTTAAGTTGTCGTCTTTGTTACCAAATTCTACTGAAAGTAAAGTTATAAAGAATCAGATTTCGAAATCGGGAACTAGTGTTGGAGCTAATTATCGTGAATCAAATAGGGCTAGAAGTAAAGCTGATTTTGCAAACAAGATAAAGATTTGTGAAGCTGAAGCTAGTGAAACAGTTTATTGGCTTGAATTAATTGAAGAAATAGAATGGTTAAAAGAGGAGAAAATTAGTGCAATCAATAAAGAAGCAAACGAATTATTGGCAATTTTCACTTCAATAGGTAAAAACTTAAAAAACTAAAATCACTCAAAGTACTCTAGTTCACTCTAGGCACTTTAAGTACTCTAGGCACTTTATATGAAGTTATTAAGGAAAAAAATAAAGCACAGTACAAAAAAGAGCGAAGCAAAAGCTCCGCTCCGCAACGTTATGGATGGGAGTATCCTCACCCATGAAGGATTCTTGAATCAAATTCCTTATATCTTTTTTCTTACCCTAATTGCAGTTATTTACATTGGCAATAGGTATCACGCCGAAAAAATTTTACGCGAAACAATAAATATATCACATGAGCTAAAAGAGCTACGTGCTGAAGCCATTACTTCTACATCGAAGCTAATGTTTAAAAGTAAGCAGAGCGAAGTAGCACGTTTGGTTGAACAGAGAGGACTTGGTTTAAAAGAAGCAGTGGAGCCACCACGTAAATTGACCATTAAAGATGAATGATAATAAGATACGTAAGGAAATAGTTATACGCTTAAGCATTGTATATATTGCAATTGTAGCTTTTGCGCTTATAATTATTGGTAAAGTAGCGTATCTGCAGGTGGTTGAACATGATAAGTGGGTTGACATAAACGAAAATACACAAAGGAAAATAGTTATTGAACCCGACCGTGGCGATATTTGCGCTTCCGACGGTCGTGTACTTGCCACATCGGTACCATACTACGAAGTTCGTATGGATACTCGTTGTCCTGGTTTTAACGAAGCTTATTTTAATAAAAATGTAGATTCATTAGCTTACCGCTTATCAAGTTTATTTAAAGATAAAACAGCAACCCAATATAAGCGCAAGCTGATTAGTGCACGCTATAAAGGCGATAGGTATCATCTAATTATGCGTCGTGTTGACTATATTCAACTTAAAGAATTAAAAACATTTCCAATATTACGAAGGGGACAGTTTAAAGGCGGATTAATTATAAAACAAGAGAACCGAAGAATAAAACCATTTGTATCCTTGGCTAGTCGTACTATTGGCTATGAAAATAAGGGTGGAACCGATGTTGGGATAGAAGGCGCTTTTAACGATGAATTAAAAGGAGAGCAGGGTGTTCGAATGGAGCAGAGAATTGCCGGTAATTACTGGATGCCAATCTCTGACGAAAGTGAAGTGGAAGCAATTAATGGGAAAGATATTATAACAACACTAGATATTAATTTACAAGATGTAGCGCATCAAGCATTAAAACAGCAATTGCGCAAGCATGCTGCAAGCCACGGTACAGCTGTACTAATGGAAGTGGAAACTGGGGATATTAAAGCTATTGTAAACCTTAAAAATAAGGACGGCTTTTATTCAGAGCAATACAATTTTGCAATTGCAGAGCGTACCGAACCTGGCTCAACCTTTAAGCTGGCTTCTTTAATGGTTGCTCTTGAAGATGGCTATATTGATCTTGGAGACAGTATTGACACAGGCAATGGTGTAATGCGTTATTACGATCATGATGTTAAAGATACGCGGCAAGGCGGACATGGAAAAATTACAGTGCAAAGAATTTTTGAAGTGTCTAGTAATGTGGGTGTTTCTAAAATTGTAACACAGTATTATACCGGAAAAGAAGAGCGTTTTGTGAATCGTTTAAAAAACATGTCTCTTACTAAAAGAGTAGGTGTGGAGATTAAAGGAGAACGAAAGCCATATATAAAATTCCCTAACGATACTTTATGGTCGGGTATTTCATTGCCTCAAATAAGCTATGGTTATGAAATAGAACAAACCCCTTTACAGATATTAACTTTTTATAATGCGGTTGCCAACAATGGTAGAATGATGAAACCTCGCTTTGTTAAAGCTATTGCCGATCATGGAATAGTTGTGAAAGAGTTCAAAACCCAAGTTATTAATCCTACTATTTGCTCTAAATCAACCATAAAAAAAGCAAAGTTAATGTTGGAAGGTGTGGTTACTGATGGTACTGCTCAAAACCTTAGGAATTCTAATTATAAGATTGCCGGTAAAACTGGAACTGCACAAATTGCCAACCAAAAATATGGTTATAAATACCAATCGCGTACAAGTTATCAGGCTACATTTGTTGGCTACTTTCCGGCTGATAATCCTAAATATTCTTGCATTGTTGTTGTTAACGCACCATCTAGTGGCGTGTACTATGGCAATCTAGTGGCGGGTCAGGTATTTAAAGAAATTGCCGATAAGGTTTATTCTACTAGCATCGATCTTCAAAAAGATTCCTATTTGGTAGAGAATGCAAATAAAGAAGCTCCCTATTCCAGAAATGGAAGCAAAAAAGATTTAGTGAGTGCTCTTAATCAACTAAACATTCATCATATAGATTTAGGAGCTAATTCCGATTGGATTTCTACTCATAAAAAAGATACTGTAATTGAATTTAATAACAGATATGTAAAAAATGCAACGGTGCCCAATGTAAAGGGAATGGGCGCCAAAGATGCTTTATATATTTTAGAAAATATAGGATTAAATGTCGTGATAAAAGGAAGAGGTTCAGTTGGGCAGCAATCAATACAACCCGATACCCCTTTCCGTAAAGGCGACAGAATTGTATTAAACTTAATATAGGTGATCAAACTAAGCAACATATTAGCTGAAATTAAGGTGCTCGAAAATTCGGGCGATTTAACTAAAAGCGTAAATAATATTCAGCTCGATTCTCGTGCGATTAAGGCTAACGATATTTTTGTGGCTATTAAGGGAACACAGGTTGATGGTAATGACTTTATTGCTAAGGCTATTGAATTGGGGGCTACTGCAATTGTTTGTGAAAATTTACCGAATATTATTAACGATAAAATAACCTATATAAAAGTAGAAGATGCTGCAAATGCTGTCGGAGTTATGGCTTCGGTATTTTATGGGCATCCATCAGCAAAATTAAAATTGGTAGGAGTAACGGGGACCAATGGCAAAACTACTATTGCAACTTTGTTGTATCAAATGTTCTTAAATTTAGGATACAAAGCCGGACTATTATCTACAATTTGTAATTATATTAATACTGTGGCTGTCGATGCTACACACACTACACCAAATCCGGTGGAACTAAATAAAATGCTAGCCGAAATGGTTACTGTAGGATGCGATTACTGCTTTATTGAAGTAAGTTCGCATGCAGCCCATCAACAGCGAATAGCAGGCTTAACTTTTGCTGGGGGGGTCTTTACAAATATTACTCAAGACCATTTAGATTATCATAAAACTTTTTCAGAATACATAAGTGCTAAAAAACTATTCTTCGATAAGTTGCCTGCTAGTGCTTTTGCCCTAGTAAATAACGATGATAGAAATGGTACTGTAATGCTACAGAATACGAAAGCTCGCAAGCTGACTTACGCATTAAAATCAATGGCAAATTATAATGGGCGTGTTTTAGAGTCGCATTTAGATGGCATGTTGGTTTCGTTTAACAATACTGAAATTTGGACAAGATTTATTGGTGGATTTAATGCTTATAATCTTTTGGCTGTTTATGGTGTAGCTCTTGAATTAGGTCAAAAGCAAGAAGAGGTAGTTCAGGTATTAAGTAATTTAAAAACAGTTAAAGGTCGTTTTGAGTATATAATATCTAAAGATGGAAAAATTGCCATTATAGATTATGCACATACGCCTGATGCTCTGGATAATGTTTTGAATACCATTCAGCAAATTTCCGAGGGTGACAATAAAATTATTACCGTAGTTGGTGCAGGAGGAAACCGAGATAAATCCAAACGCCCTATAATGGCTACTATTGCTGCAAAGCTGAGTCATCATGTGGTATTAACATCAGATAATCCGCGAAACGAGAATCCTGACGACATTATTAGTGATATGCGCAAAGGCGTTTTAGAACCTTTAAATTCTAAGCTTTTATCAATAACCAACAGGAAAGAAGCTATTCGAACAGCATGTGCCTTGGCTCAACCTGGCGATATTATTTTAGTTGCAGGAAAAGGACACGAAAACTATCAAGAAATAAATGGTGTGAAATATCATTTCGATGATATTGAAGTAGTTAAAGAAATATTTAAAACAGCATAGTTATGTTATATTATCTATTTGAATTATTAAACGATATGAATCTGCCTGGAGCCGGAATGTTCCAGTATATATCTTTTCGATCTAGTTTAGCCATAATAACATCACTTTTTATTTCCATGGTGTTTGGGAAAAAAATTATTAGGTTGTTACAAAAAAAGCAGATAGGTGAAGTTGTGCGCGATTTAGGTTTAGAGGGTCAAATGCAAAAGAAAGGTACGCCTACTATGGGTGGCATAATAATAATTCTGTCTATTATTATACCAGTACTTTTATTCGCTCGCTTAGATAATACATATGTTATATTAATGCTAATAACTACCATATGGTTAGGTTTAATAGGCTTTTTGGACGATTATATAAAAGTTTTCAAAAAAGATAAAAAGGGTTTAGCAGGTAAATTTAAAATACTAGGTCAAATTGGTCTTGGTTTAATTGTTGGTGTAACCCTTTATTTAAGCAACGATGTGGTTATTCGGGAAAGAGCCGAAGATGTGAAAATCAATGGTAATATTGAGGTGGTTGACAATATACAAGGAGAGCTTGAGGAGGAAGAAGAATATCAGGTGATAGATGTAAAATCGACCAAAACAACTATTCCATTTTTTAAAAATAACGAAGCCGATTATGCTGGTATTTTTGAATTCCTTGGGAAAGAAAGAGCACAAAAATGGGGCTGGATACTTTTTATAATTGTAGTAATATTTATTATAACGGCAGTCTCGAATGGAGCAAACATGACCGATGGCTTAGATGGTTTAGCAACAGGTTCGTCGGCTATTATGGGTGCTACTCTTGGAATTTTAGCCTATGTGTCGGGTCACATGATTTATGCCGACTATTTGAATATAATGTTTATTCCACATACGGGTGAACTGGTTATTTTCGCTGCTGCCTTTATTGGTGCTACTATTGGCTTTTTATGGTACAATTCATATCCTGCACAAGTATTTATGGGTGATACTGGCAGTTTATCTCTTGGTGGTATAATTGCTGTTTACGCTATTATTATTCATAAAGAGATGCTAATTCCTTTGTTATGCGGCGTGTTCTTAATGGAGAATTTATCGGTAATGATGCAAGTAGCATATTTTAAATATACTAAAAAGAGAAACGGCGAAGGACGCCGAATATTCTTAATGGCACCGCTTCATCATCATTTTCAAATGAAGGGAATGCCCGAAGCTAAAATAGTAATACGTTTTTGGATAGTAGGTATTGTTTTAGCC
>JAUXEM010000311.1 GCA_030620515.1 Salinivirgaceae bacterium | reverse complement strand
TGCTTCATTGTATTGTAAGTTTTAGTGTTTTGTACTTATTTGCTTCTATTAAATTGTATAATATTTTCAAAGATTACATTTTAATTTATAAGTAAAAATGATAAATACATGTTTTTTAAAATATTAGCTATCTATATTTCTAATATCCGCAAGTCATCAGATGAGTTTGTTGATTAACAGCAATACAAACTGTAATTTGTCTCATCTTAATTTTATTACTCATCTGATAACTATCAATACTTTAATAAGTAAGCTACGAAATTGACGATATTACCGACATAATGTTATGCAACCATAAAAATCAAACATTATTAGAGTATATTTAGCAATTGTTACACTTGCCTTAACGGCAGACACAAAACAAGGTGCATACGCTTAACTACTAGTTAGTTATACTAATAGATAGTAATGCATTATATCTATAATGAATTAATATAAAACAAAAGCACAGCAACTATTAATTAAAACTAACTTACAATATTATGTACAAACAACTTCTAATTGCATTTGCATTTTTTACTTACACCACAACAATTGCACAACACAAATGTCATTTTGAGCATCTAAAATGCAGCCATAATCATTTAACACCTAAGGTAAAACCAAATGAAGACATGGAGAAATATGATGTGAAATTCTATTTTTTGGATATTGAAGCAACAAACCAATCTACTGCCATAAGTGGTAATACAACAATAATGGCTACTGTAGGTTCTGAATCTTTAGCAAAATTTGTTGTGGAATTACACAAAGGCATTAGTGTTGATTCTGTTTTAATTAATAGTATAAATCACAACTTTACTCATTCTACAAGCAATTTAATATCTGTTGATTTAAATAATCCAATTTCAGCTAATACGAACTTTACTGTACAGGTATTCTATAAAAGACCTAGCACTTTGAATACCGATGGTGTTTTTTCTAAGATAGATAAAAATTGGAATAAAAGGGTAACTTATACCTTGTCGGAAACATGGCATGCTGCAAATTGGTTTGCCTGCAAACAAGATTTACTAGATAAGGCCGATTCTGTTTATGTTTTTATTACTGTAGATGAAAATTTAAAAGCTGGCTCAAATGGTTTACTAACAGCTATAACTAATGTTGGTGAAAATAAACATCGCTACGAATGGAAAAGCTACTATCCTATTGATTTTTACTTAATATCAATAGCAATTGCAGATTATACCGAATATAATATTTATTCAAAACCTAAAGTATTAAATGGCGACTCAATTCTTATCCAAAACTATCTTTATAATAACTATTACGATCTTTCAGGTCAAAAAGAAGGCATTGATGCAACTGCTGATTTAATTTCACTTTTTTCCGATAAATATTCATTATATCCATTTTGGAAAGAAAAATACGGACATAGCTACGCCCCCTTAGGTGGTGCAATGGAGCATCAAACAATGACTACTACGGGAAGTCATGAATTTTACATTATAGCACATGAATTAGGACACCAATGGTTTGGAAATAATGTTACTTGTGCTAACTGGCAAGACATATGGATAAACGAAGGTTTTGCATCGTATAGCGAATATTTAGCCTATGAATTTATTTTAGACAAAGCAAAGGCTGATAAATGGTTAAATAATGCGCAAAATTATGCCAGAGAAAGTAAAAGCGGTTCTGTTTACGTACCATTTAACGAGGTGCACGATGAAGATAGGATATTTTCATGGTCGTTAACTTACCGAAAAGGGTTATGCTTAGTTCATATGATTAGAAAAGAAATGAATAACGACGAACTGTTTTTTAAAACATTGCAAGATTTTCAGTTGCATTTTAAAGATAGTAATGCAATTGGTGATGACTTTAGAGAATTTGCTACAAATACTAGTGGAATAGATTTTACTAACTTTTTTAATGAATGGTATTATGGAGAAGGCTACCCAACGTACATTGCTGAATGGCAACAAGAAAACAGCGAACTCAAAATAAAGATAAAACAAATGACTACAGCTAGTTCTACTCCGTTTTTTACAAATACTATTGATTTTACAATTAAAACAGGAGCTAAGGACTCAACAATAAGACTAAAGCCAACAAAAGAAGAAGAAATTTTTACTATTGATTTTAGCGAAACAATTACAAAAATAGAAATGGACAAAGCAAATGACATTCTTAAAGGCTTAAATTCAAAAATAGAACACAATCCTAATTTAACTATTAATGAGAAGATAAGCTCTTTCAAGTGTTACCCTAACCCTTTTAATGCAGAACTTATCTTTGTATCTACAACTGAAAAGGAACAGAACATTCAAATTATTGACATTAGTGGTAGAGTACAATATGAAACTAATAATACAAGCAAGAAAATTGACACAAAAGCATGGTCGAATGGTACTTATATTGTAAAAGTGCAAACACAAGACCGAACTGAGATTTATAAACTAGTAAAAAACTAAAGCTCCAACTACAGAAAATAATGAAGCCTGTTCTACTAATCTAGAACAGGTTTTTTTATTACAACCTCATATCCGCAAGTAAAATATGTAACATTCTGCAAACTAAGCATAGTGGCGGCGCAACTTCCCTGATTTAAAAGATGCTAAAACTTATTAAAAATTTCATTTTCAAAATAGTCGCACTGCGACCCAGAAAGAAAACGTGGCAGGCATTGCGGATTTAAAGTACAATTGAAATATACAATGGTTCGGTATGTTTTTATATCTAACAGATAAATAGCTAATTTCAATAATTAGCGAAGTATGGCTAATTGACCTGTCTGCGGCACATAGCCCTTCAAGTTAAGAAATAAAGATTATAGCTTTCACCCTTACAGGCATATGCGTCAACTTAAGCCGTAAGTAGCAGTAATATAATTAGATACGGCATAAATGCCGTAGTTTGTAAAGCAGATGATTATTGGCTTTAGCCAAAATATTGATAGCCAATTTTCGGCTAAAGCCTTTTTTTATTCACTAAACACACCGAGCTAAAGCTCGGAGCTAGTTATATATCAACACATTATATCTAAAGTTGACGCGTATGCCTT
>JAUXEM010000184.1 GCA_030620515.1 Salinivirgaceae bacterium | reverse complement strand
GATACTATTTGTGTTATTATTTTTCGGAATTGCTGTTATGCCCACTTTATTATGCAGAGTAACGTCAGTCAGACTTAATTACATTCCCTTATGGATATTAATTTTATTTAATCAAAAAATATTCAGATTAAGATAATATTGATACTTATTACTATGAGAGTACGTCATAGACCAAAAGAGTATTGAACTATAATTAATTCTATCCAATAAACACAATAACAAATAAGTTTAACTATATTTATGTGTAACTTATTAACCTAAGCATCGTCTATAATAAAACTTCAACCTTTTAAATCAATGATAAAAATTGAACAATTACACAAATCGTACGTAACGGGGACAAATAGTCTACATGTTCTTAAAGGCATTAATGTAGAAATAGAGCAAGGCGAAATGGTAGCAATAATGGGTAGCTCGGGTTCGGGTAAATCAACCTTATTAAATATTGTTGGCATTTTAGATAACTACGATAAAGGGGCTTATTATTTGAATAATGAGCTTATTCAGAATATGAGCGAAGCAAAAGCCGCAGTTCATCGAAATAGAACACTCGGTTTTGTATTCCAACAATTTAACCTAATTTCATTTAAAAATGCTCTAGAGAATGTTGCCCTACCTTTATATTATCAGAAAGTAAGTCGTAAAAAAAGAAATATAATTGCGCTAGAATATTTAGATAAAATGGGTTTAAAAGATTGGGCTCATCATATGCCAAATGAACTATCGGGTGGGCAAAAACAACGAATTGCAATTGCACGCGCACTTATATCAAAGCCTAAAGTTATTTTGGCCGATGAGCCAACCGGAGCACTTGATACTGCCACTTCATATGAAGTACTCGACATTTTAAAAGAAGTAAACGATGATGGTATTACGGTACTAATTGTTACCCACGAACATGATATAGCCGAAATGACATCAAGAATTATTCGCCTTAAAGATGGATTAATTGAAACCAACATTAAAAACGGAAAAGCAAAACAGTTCGTTCATGTTTGATATTGATAAGTGGCAAGAGATATTTGCCACATTAGGAAAAAATAAACTTCGTACTTTTTTGACATCCTTTAGTGTGGCATGGGGTATTTGGCTTCTCATTATATTATTGGGTTCGGGTAATGGTTTGCAAAATGCTGTAATGCAAAACTTTGAAAGCAATGCAAAAAATGCCATCTGGATTTGGGGTGGCAAAACTAGTATTGAACATAAAGGGTTAAGCAAAGACCGACAAATAAGTTTTACCAACAAAGATTATGAAATAATTCGTGATCAAATTGCTGGCATTGACAATATATCCCCACAATTTAACATATGGGGTGGTACCAGTGTCAGTTATAAAAATGAGTTTGGAAATTTTACTGTACAATGTGTTTTGCCAGAACACCAACCCATAGAAGGCTCTAAGATTTTACAAGGTAGATATCTAAATAAGATAGACATAAATAAGAACCGTAAAGTTGTTGTCTTAGGCGAAGAGGTTCATAAGTCGTTATTTAAAGCCAAAAATGCTATAGGCGAATACATTAAAATTAATAATATTCCTTTTAAGGTAATTGGTGTTTATTCTGATGGAAACGGCTGGCAAAACCGAAGAGTCGTTTTACCCTTTACCGCAGCGCAAAAAATATTTAATGGAGGTGTGCGTGTTTCAAGAATTGGAGTAACTACTGGCGATGCTACTCCTGAAGAAAGTCAAATTATTGAAGATAAAATAAGAAAAAAACTTGCAGCGCTTCACTCTTTCAATGTTGAAGACAGAAGTGCTTTAGGCATTAGAAACACTTTGCAAAAATTCGATCAAACACAAAAAGTATTTTTGGGAATAAAAATATTTATTTGGTTCATTGGAATAGGAACCCTCATTGCAGGAATTGTTGGAGTTAGTAATATAATGCTTATTGTAGTAAAGGACAGAACTCGCGAAATAGGTGTGCGAAAAGCTATAGGAGCTACCCCTTATTCAGTAGTTAGTCTTATTATTTCAGAGGCTGTTTTTATTACAACATTAGCTGGGTATTTTGGAATGGTACTTGGAATTGCTATTATGGAAGGAATAGATTTTTTAGTTGACCAGAGTATAGCAAATGCTCCAGCAACTACAGATTCAGGGGGGCAACCAATAATTTTTTTGAATCCCAATGTAGATATTGGAATTGCAGTTGGAGCAACAATATTGCTTATTGTTTGTGGTGCTTTGGCTGGATTAATACCTGCTATTCGAGCCTCAAAAATTAAACCAATTGAGGCCTTAAAATACGAGTAATTTTAAAAACACATAATACACTAGATATAAAATGTTTGATATAGAATTATATAAAGAAATTTGGCAAGCCATCAGCAAAAACAAGCTGCGATCAACACTTACAGCATTTGGTGTTTTCTGGGGTATCTTTATGTTAGTATCTTTATCTGGTGCGGGAAATGGTTTGCAAAATGGTATTAATGCTCAGTTTGAGGGATTTGCAACTAATGCTGCTTTTATGTGGACTGAACCTACAACAGAACCTTATAAGGGATTTAAAAAAGGCAGAAGCTGGAACTTTGATAACAGCGACATGGAATCCTTACTAAAAAATGTGCCTGAAATAGAATTCCTTGTTCCTAGATTACAAGCATTGCAGCAAAGTACTGCTAATAATGCAGTATATAAAGACAAATATGGAACTTTTCAAGTACAGGGAGACTACCCAAATCTGGCTAAAGTAGAACCATTTAAAATGGCAAGGGGCAGATTCTTAAATGAAATTGACATTCAGCAAAACAGAAAAGTTTGTGTTATTGGTTCGCGGGTTGAAGAGATTCTTTTTGATAAAAAAGATAATCCAATTGGGAAATATATACGCGTTTCTGGTGTTTATTTCAAAGTTATTGGTGTTACTAGCCCCGATTTAGATATACAAATTGGTTACGATAAAAAGGAAGCCATTCATATTCCTTTCTCTACTGTACAAGCAACTTTTAACTATGGCGATGAAGTACATTATTTCTCTTTTACAGCAAAATCAGAGTATTTGGTTTCCGATGTTGAAGATAGAATTATTACTATTTTAAAAAACAGAAACGACATTGCTCCTAATGACTTAAGTGCCGTTGGACATATAAATATCGAAAGGCAATTTCAAATAATGAGTAAGCTTTTTTTAGGAATTAATATTCTCACTTATATAGTTGGGCTAGGTACTCTGTTAGCAGGTGTAATTGGTATTAGTAATATAATGCTAGTAATTGTAAAAGAACGAACCAAAGAAATTGGAATTAAAAGAGCAATAGGAGCTACTCCTTACAATGTTATTCGCCAAATTATTATGGAGTCTACAATACTAACATTGTCAGCAGGATACGTAGGACTAGTACTTGGAATATTATTGAATGAAGGATTAGGAGCCGCTCTTTCTGGAGATGCAAGTGAGATATTCTTAAACCCCGGAATTGATTTAAAATCGGGATTAAGCTCGTTGCTTATTCTTGTTATTGCAGGAGCTTTAGCAGGATTACTGCCCGCGAACAGGGCTGTTAGAGTTAAACCTATTGATGCAATTCGCGAAGAGTAAGAGGTTAAAAGTTATGAGTGAGCTAAAGTATATTAAAGTTTTAAGTAATGGATAATAAAGAATTTAGTAAAATACTTGAAGAGCGCACAAAACAATTTGCTGTGAACATTATTAAATTATCTGTTTTACTACCCGATTCTCCTGAAGGTTGGGTCTTACGTAAACAAATTACCAAGTCAGGAACTAGTATTGGGGCAAATTATCGCGAAGCGAATAGAGCAAGAAGTAAAGCTGATTTTAAAAATATAATAAAAATAAGTGAAGGTGAAGCTAGTGAAACCATTTATTGGTTGGAGATTATTGAAAACATGAGCTTTATTGATGAAAAAGCATTAATAAAAACTATATCTGAAGGTAAGGAGCTTTTAGCCCTTTTCACTTCAATAAGCAATAAACTTAAATAACAGATTAGACCAATGACTTAAGGCACTTTAGCTCACTCATAACTTTTAACTTTTTAAAACCATGTTTGATAAAGAAAAATGGATAGAAATATTTTCGTCGCTAAAAAAGAACAAATTAAGAACGGCACTTACCTCATTTAGTATTGCCTGGGGTATATTTATCTTAATTATTCTGCTTGGTTCAGGAAACGGATTGCAAAACGGTGTTACTGAACAGTTTGAACAAGATGCTACAAATAGCATATGGCTTTATCGTGGTAGAACTAGTATGGCTTATAGAGGACTAAAACCAAATAGAAGGATAAAATTTACAAATGACGATTACGAAATTACTAAGCGCGATTTCAAAGAAATAGAAGCAATATCATCTAGATTAAATATACAACAAGGACAAACCGTTGTTTATAAAAACGAATACGGTACTTACGATATTGTTTCGGTACACGAGGGTACTAAAGTATTGGAAAGTGTTGAATTGTTATCGGGTAGATTTATTAGTGAATTAGATACTCGTAAAAACAGGAAAACTACTGCAATAAGCTATTTGGTGCGCGATGCTTTATTCAAAAAGCTTGACCCCTTGGGTAAATATATAAAAGTAAATGGTATTCCGTTTCAGGTAGTGGGAGTTTTTAAAGACCCTAGTGAACGTGACAATCGCAGAATATATATACCTATTACTACCGCTCAAAAGGTATTTACTGGAAACAACGAGGTGGGTAATATTGCATTAACAATTCCTGAATCAATGATGAATGAAAGTGCTGAGCTTGAACAAAAACTCCGTGAAAGTTATGCAAAGCGCCATCGCTTTGACGCTGAAGATAGACGAGCTATTCATATCAATAATAATCTTGAAGAATTCAAAAAATTTCAAAGCTTATTCAATGGAATAAAACTTTTTGTGTGGATAATAGGTGTCCTAACTATAATTTCGGGTATAATTGGCGTAAGTAATATTATGTTAATTGTAGTGAAAGAACGCACTAAAGAAATTGGTATAAGAAAAGCTCTTGGCGCAACACCCAATTCTGTTATTGGATTAATTTTAATGGAATCTATTCTAATAACAGGACTTGCAGGATATGTAGGCTTAGTATTGGGTGTAGGTACTCTTGAACTTTTATCGGAACCATTAAATTCTGATTTCTTTAAAAACCCTGAGGCCGATTTAACAATAGCAATAGGAGCAACCATTTTATTAATGGTTTCTGGAACTTTAGCCGGATTAATTCCTGCCAGAAGAGCTGCCAGAATTAAACCTATTGACGCTTTAAGAGAAGAGTAAATAATATAGTAAATTACTTTGGGGCAAGCCTCAAAAAAAATAAACGAGGCAGGCGCACGAGGCATTAAAATTCAAAATATCAAAATAAAAAAAGAGCTAACCTGCCCAATATGCAACTTTAGCAAGTGGGTTAAACTCACAGAGATTAAAACTAGCTAGAATAAATTATTTAGAAATGATATTATAAGAACTAAAACCCTTAGAACTATGATAGACATTGACAAATGGAATGAGATATTAAGCACTCTGAAAAAAAATAAGTTAAGAACATTTTTAACTTCATTTGGTGTTTTTTGGGGTATATTTATGTTGGTAATTATGCTAGGCTCAGGCAATGGTTTGCGCAATGCTATTTACGATAATATGGGCGATTTTTCTACCAATAGTTGTTTTATGTGGACACAGACAACTACTGTTCCATATAAGGGATTTCCACGTGGGCGACGATACAACTTCAATAATGGAGATACAAAAATACTATCTGAAAATATAGCAGAATTAAAATCGCTTTCGCCACGTTTAAATGGCTGGAGTAGCAACGAGGGAAACAATACTATTAGAGGAGATAAAGCTGGAGCTTTTTCAATTTTAGGCGATTACCCAGCATGGAACAAAATTGACCCTTTAGAAATTACCAGCGGCAGATGGATTAATGATATTGATATTATTGAGCAGCGCAAAATAGTTGTAATTGGTAGCCAAATTTTAAATGCCCTTTTTCAAAAAGATGAGATCCCACTGGGTGAATACATTGAAGTAAATGGTGTGTTTTTTAAAGTGGTTGGAACTTTTAAATCGAAAAAGGGTGGTGCCCAAGCTGCAAAAGAAGAGCAAAACATTCATATGCCTTTTACTACTTTGCAAAGAACCTACAATTTTGGCGACGTGGTTGGTTGGTATGCCATGGTAGCTTATGACAATATACCTGTTGGAATAGTTGAAGAAAAAGCAAAACAAATATTACGACAGCGCCATAAAATTCACCCCGACGACCAACGAGCCATTGGTAGCTTTAATGTAGAAAAAGAATTTAAAAAAATGAAGGGCTTATTTTTGGGAATAAATACACTAATTTGGATTGTTGGACTAGGAACACTCATTGCAGGTGCAATTGGTGTTAGTAATATAATGCTTGTAATTGTTAAAGAACGAACCAAAGAAATTGGAATAATGCGCGCACTTGGAGCTAAACCATTAAGTGTAATAAGTCAGATTATTAGTGAATCGGTTTTTTTAACATCAATAGCAGGCTTTGTTGGTTTATCGGCAGGTGTTTGGTTGGTAGAACTTATAAACAAAGCCATGCAGGGTTCAGAGGGCGAAATGTTTAAAAACCCCGAGGTTGATATACATATTGCTACAACGGCACTAATTGTTTTAATCGTTTCGGGAACAATTGCAGGATTACTACCCGCAAATAGGGCTGTTAGAGTAAAACCAATTGATGCAATACGAGAAGAATAAAGATAAATATCCTCGGGGAATAAAAAGAGAAATATAAATATTAACTACTATATCTAGAAAATTAACTGAAATGAAACAGCTCATGGCTGAGATAAGTATCGAGACACATATTAGCTATTATTAAAATGTGAATTATACCTTACCATGAGCACAAATTTTTAAACAAATGAAAAAAATACTAAGAATTGTAATGTGGACTGTTATTATTGGAGCATTCATTGGAACACTCGCTTTCCTTGCCAATAAATCGAAAAAGAAACCAGTTGTGTATAATATTGAAACTGCACAAAAAATAAACATTGTTAAAAAGACTATTGCTACGGGTTCAGTATTACCACGAAAAGAGATTCAAATAAAACCGCAAATTTCGGGAATTGTGCAAGCTGTATTTCTTGAACCTGGCGAAATGGTTACTGCCGGACAGGTAATTGCTCGTATAAAAGTTATTCCTGATATGATTAGCTTAAACTCGGCAGAATCACGTGTTAAGCAAGCCGACTTAAACTTTAAAAACGAGCAAATAAAATACAAACGTCAGAAACAGTTGTTCGACAAAAGTGTAAT
>JAUXEM010000285.1 GCA_030620515.1 Salinivirgaceae bacterium | reverse complement strand
AGTTGCATTTTTAGCAATTAATGTTTCTGCACAAAAAAGTTATACTGAAAACTTTGATTCTTTTAATGTTGGTGATTACATTGGTGTTGTAGGTGCTGATAATGGTTGGACTACCTGGAAAGGTACTACTGGCGATGCTTCTGATGCAAAAGTTACTGATGCAAATGCAAACAGTGGTACAAATGCCTTATACTTTTCTTCAACTTCGCCTACAGGTGGACCGCAAGATGTTATTCTTGGTTTTGATGGACCTTATGATTCAGGAAAACTAACTTTTGAAACTTCTTTATTTGTGGAAACAGACAAAGGAGGTTATTTTAACTTTCAAGAGAAAAATGCTCCTGGAACATTATTACTTCATTGTTTTATGATTGAAGATGGTTCAATGATACTTCGCACAAAAGATGAGGTCAATTTGGAAACTAAATATCCAATAAATGAATGGTTTAAATATAAGTTAGTAATAGATATTACAGCTAATAAATATGAATTATTTATTAACGATGAAAGCAAAGGAACTTGGAATGCTAGTGTAAACGCAGTAACCTCAATAGATATTTTTCCAAATAATCCAAGCGATAAAGTTGAAGGAAATGATACAGCTGGATTTTATGTAGATGATATATCATATAAATATGAGCTAGAAATTTCTAACATTGAAACAAAAAGTAATGACTTTTTTGTAATGTACCCTAATCCTACAAATGGAACTACATATATTACAATTGATAATGCTGAAAACATTACACCTACTGTTGAAATGTATGACATAAGTGGAAAATTAGTAACTACTTTTGATGCTGGTTTGAATAATGAAGTAGCTATAAATACTGCTAATTTAACAAAAGGAGTATATATTGTTAAGGTTACAATAGGTAACAAAACCAATAACCAACGTCTTATAGTGAGATAGGTTTTTTTTGAACAAATAATTAAATGTTTATTTTCTCTATTTGTAGAATGCTTAGCATTCTATGATTTAATTAGAGAAAATAAACATTTTTTTTATATTATAACGGTATTTTTTCAGCTTAATCTTTAATGCAACGAACGCTATGGCCATATGATTTACATCGGCTTTCCCTAAGTAAATCATTATCTATAAAATATATTGATCTATACCATACTTTAATGTCATTATCTTCATCTTCGGTACTGCTCCACCAATTAGCACTCATTTCTTCGGTTTGAAATTGTCCTAACCTACCATGGCGAAAGCCTCCTGGAATTGCAGAAAAACCATAATCGTTTGTTCCGTTAAGATTCTTCCTCCACCCTATGGTATCTTTAAGCTGTTGAGCTAAAAATTTAGTAGAGTCTTTATGATGAATAAAATCTTCTAACTCATTCCATTCTTTATCGCTAGGCAAATGCCACCCTGTTGGGCAAGCTTTCTCGGCAGCTGCATAATTGTATAATACACCATATTCCTTAGTTACATCGTTATTGTAATAGCAGCATGCCTCGGCAGTAAAATTGTTTATTAAATCGGCCCATATTGTGTCTTCTGTAATTATAGGAATTTCAGTACCATCAGGATAATGACCAACCTTTAAATTTTCAGCCATCCAAATTTGATTTCCTATCTTTATTTTCTTGTAAACATTCCCATCGAAATCGGTTAAGGTTGAATCTGTTTCATTTATATCTTTATTAGGCAAACTTTCCTTTTGGCACGAGTAGTTTGTAAAAGATATTAAAAGAACTATTATTGAAGTTCGAAAAGCGGGTAAAATAATTTTATGGATAATTTTTGTTTTCATAATATTTCTTTAGATAAAAATAATTTGATAATACTTATTACTGAACGACCATGAGTATAGAGTTTGTTTATAACGTTCAATTTCTCAGGTATTTTGTTTTTAATAATATTTGTTAAATATGTTGTCATTTCAATTGAAGATAACAACATATTTTAATATTTAGAACGTTACAAACTACCAAATAAGTCTGAAAGACTTTTTAGCGTGGTTAAAAGCTTATAAAAGCTAAATACCTGTCCAACTTCTGCGTTGTTCAAAATCTAAATCAAAATCCTCATTCCGATATTTTAATTGGTATGAGGATTTAGATTTATCACACGCCCTGCCCAACTATGTCGTTCAGGCGGGCTTGAATTCGAACTTTTTAGCTCAAACTCTCGACTTTATGGGCAGACTTTAATTAGTCTTTAATGCATCTTGCTGAAAAACCACTTCTTAATTTGGCATCATGTTTTAAATATGTTCCTGAAGAAACATAACGATACCAAACGCAAGCATCGCTGCTTTTTGTAGCTGACCACCAATAACTATTGTAACCTTTATATTTAAATGCTAAATCTTCACCATAAAGGAAACCACCTGGCAGACCAGAGAAACCACTTTCATTTGTTGAAAAAACATTATCGGCAGATAGTTCTCCACATTTATCCATAAGTACATTTGCATTATCGCCCATATTTAAATACGCACTTAAATCATTCCATTCTGTATTACTTGGAACATGCCATCCTGTAGGACAAACACCCTGCACTTGATCCGATTTAGAATCTATTTCCCCATTCATAAGAGCTGAATAATTATATAAAGGTCCGTACTTATCGGCATTTGAGGCATCGTATCCATAATAACAGTATCCTTTTAACGAAGGATCATCGTCAAAAGATGCCCATTCTTTTTTATCAGCAACATGTGGAATAATATCACCATTACTATAAACGGTAGATTTAACGTTTTCTGCCATCCATACCTGATTACCAATTTTAACTATTGGATAGTTGTTTTTTTGGAAGTCTTTACATTCAGCAAAATTAAATGTATATGTCTTGCTCGCTGTTGGAACATCGGTTATAATAACAGTATGTTCACCTGCAAAAGCTTTTAGTTTTATTCTGTCTCCATTTTCAAATACGAATTTTGCCATACTTGATTTATGTGAAGATGCTTTTGCTTTGCTTTTATAAACAGACTCCTTATATATTAGTTGAGATTCAGCCGAATTACTTGTTTTGCAAACAACTCGTAACGATTTGCAAAAACTATCGCCAACAGCAGAAACAATAAAAACGCCTGAATTATTTGGGCTAAAGTTAAAAGAATGAGTGCCACCTTTTATTTTCTGACTAAATTTATTAAGTAATTGACCACTACTGTTGAATACTGATAAATTAACATTCTCACTTTTTTCGGTGGTTAATAAAATTTTTGTTGAAAAAACAAAAGGATTTGGATATGCTGACATTTTTAATTCAGCGCCTAAATTTATTTCTGATATATCAATTGTACTTTTAAATAAGTTAAAGGAACCAATACCTGACAAAGAAATTTTTGTACAGTTTGCTATATTTGTCAACTCAACTGAATCTATTTTTGTTGTAGCACCTTCTCCGGCAAAATCAATAATTATATCTTGCCCCATAATGGGTAATGACAAAACGAATAATAGAAGTAAAAAAATATTTTTTTGCATATTCTCTAATAATTGTGACTATGTTACACTTAGCAATTTAAATTTCCAACACTATTTATGCATAGCTTCAATTAGCAATTGGGGTTATCACAAACATAGTCTGCTTTATACTTAACTTAATAATAAATGCTAAATAAAAATAAAAAGGCTCAAGT
>JAUXEM010000080.1 GCA_030620515.1 Salinivirgaceae bacterium | reverse complement strand
GGTGCAGTAAATCCGTTACTATATATTCAGGAAGGAGAAATGAAAATTGAAAAAGGAGAGTTTTTTGGAATTGGTGGGCAAATGAAAGGAAACGAACGTAAGTTTACTCAAAAATCAATTGATGTTTCAAAACCCACTACCTGCTATATTTATTCCGATGGTTTTGCCGATCAGTTTGGTGGACTTAAAGGGCATAAATATTTCACAAAAAACTTTAAAAAACTTTTGTTTGATATACATGAGAAATCAATGGGTGAACAACATGATATTTTAGAGAAAACACTTTCTGAATGGCATGGAAATGAATATCAAAGGATTGATGATGTGTTAGTAATGGGTTTTAAAATATCTTGATTCTAAACATAATAGTATATTTTGCGTATTATGAACATAATCGTGCATCATACTTAATTTTGGATACTAGATAATATAGAACAACCAACTAAAGAAATTACAAATTATGAGTAATAGGAAAATATTGTATGTATTAGGGTTTATCTTAACAATAAATCTAATTACAAATGCACAATCTCAACTTAAGCATCCATATAAAGTTTATCACTCTCCTGAAGGTAAACTATTTGTTCAGAAATCAGAACCTTTGTACCTGTATATATCTACGGAACCTGATGGACAAGGGCAGATGCATCAATTGCAAAGCGATAGTACAAAAAAATATGCAAATCCAATGTATTTAGATACGGAAGGGTATAACTCATTTCGTTCTCCATCGGCAGTAGATCCTAAAACTAGACAGGTTCATTATCCTTTAACCGATGTTATATTTGAAGTATATTCGGATAGTAGAGCACCCCGGATTCAAATAAAATATGATGTGTTTAAAAAGTATTTCGATGGCAAAAATTTATTTATAGGTAAGGGATTAAGTGTTGAATTATCTAGCTTTGACAAGCATTCAGGAGTGGAACAAGTTCTTGTATCTATTGATTCGGCAGGGTATTCAGAATATGAAAAAAACCTTGAATTTACACTTGAAAAGAAATATGATTTGAATTATTATGCCGTAGACAATGTAGGAAATGTAAGTAGTGTAAAACATAGGGTTTTTAATGTAGACCTGTCAGCACCAAGTACGGAATTGGTTTTTGATGGACAACAATATGAGAATATTATTTCTGGTAAAACATTAATTAAATTAGTTTCAACCGATTTTGTGTCAGGTGTTTCAAAAACATATTATTCCATTGATGGAAAAAAGAAGATGAGATATTCTTACCCTTTAAAATCAGCATATTTAACAGAGGGTGAGCACTCTATATCTTATTACTCTGTGGATAAGGTTGGAAATACGGAAGAATCAAGCGAATATATATTTTATGTAGATAAGACACCGCCTATTTTAGTAGATGAAATACTTGGTAATAGTTTTGTAGTTAGTGGAAAAGAATATTCATCAGGAAGAACAAAATTGAAACTAGTTGCTGTAGATAATAAATCGGGTGTTAAGGAAATAAAATACTCGATTAACAATACAGGCTACATTCTTTATGAGAAGCCATTCTACTTAACCTCGGTTTCTGGCTCCTTATCTATTGTTTCTTACGCTATAGATTATGTTGGCAATAAGAGTACAGCAAATGAAAAGAGTACTCGTAATAAAGCAGCATATGTTGATTTAACTGGACCACAATTAAAATATAGTTTTGTGGGAAAATATTTTAAAACTCGCGATACAATATTTATAAATAAAAAAACAAAAATTAAGCTTTCGGCCATTGATCTTGAATCTGGTGTAAAATCATTGAGTTATAGTATTAATGATGGAAAGGAAGCTGAGTACACTGAGCCTTTTCAAATTGAAGAAGAAGGTATTAGTTTACTTAGTGTTTTTGCATTTGATAATGTGGATAATTCCAATAGATTAGCCGTAAATATTGTAGTTGATAATACTGGTCCAGCTGTATTTTCAAGGTTTAGCATTCTTCCAATTAGTCAGAAAAAAATGAGTGGAATGAATGTCGATGTTTATTCAAGTCATGTAGTTTTATTTTTATCGGCCACCGATACAAAAGTAGCTATAGATAGAATATATTATACTATAAACGACGGGGCAGAAAAGCTATATACAGGAATTGTTGACGGTTTTAAAAGAGGTAAAGAATACACTATAAAAGTGAAGGCTTACGATAAGCTTGGTAATGTTAATAAAGATGAAATTATGTTTGTAACAGATAATACCGGTCCGCAAATATTTGCTAGATTTAGTGTTCCGTCACTTAATAGCGAAGAGATAGATGGGCAGCTTATTGATGCATACCCATCGCATGTTTCAATATTTTTATCGGTAACAAATGCTCATGTTGCCTATGATAAAATTTACTATTCAATTAATGGTGGTGAAGAACGTGTTTACCAAGGTATTATCGATGAATTTAAGGCTGGGGCAAATGTTAAGATGGATATTAGAGCTTTAGATAGGTTAGGTAATGAGACAAACAAGTCTATTGTATTTAAGATTGAACAGGAGTAAAGAAAAATAGATATCGAAAAATATTACTTTCTTTTCAATTTTTTTTACGGATGCCTAAAAGCCGTAAGGCATGGTGCGAGTTGGCTGACAGGTTGATTAATTGGAGTTTGTAATAATAAAACAAGTGCAGTTAAAAAAGCACTCACGCCGTGACTATCAGGAATTTATCCTTAACGGTTGCAGAATCAAGGAAATATAAAAACATGATTTTTGATTGAAATTAGTAATAGATTTAAAACATATAGTAAAACTGAGCTTGTCGAAGTGTAGTTGAGGAATCTATTGGCTTTTACCCACCTACTATGAGCTCACTCAAAAATAACTTCCGATTTTGATAAACATCTTTTGTACATATATAAAAATACTTACATAAACTTTTCTATGGTTGCGTTTTTTAACTTTATCTAAGCACAAAATCTTATTTCTAAATTACCGAACTTATTTCTGAGCAAAACATAAGTTCCACAATTCATATTACTTTTTCTCTTCTGATTTGTATTGTGCTAAAGGATTTATATTTAAATAATTAGAAAGATAATGAACTCCTATGTAAAATGGTATTGTATCAACTAATGCTGCTGCCATTTTAAAAATGTAATTGGATAAAATTAACATTATTAGATAATTTAATACCAATGCGCCTTCAGGAATTTCAATGGCATTTGCATATAAATATGTTATAGAAACTACAGCTATAGAATCTACCATTTGACTTGTAAAAGTAGAACCGTTATTTCTTAACCAAAGCATTTTACCGTTGGTCAGTTTTTTTAGAAAATGAAAAACACTCACATCAACAAATTGAGCAGTTAAATACGCTATCATTGAAGCCGCTGTTGCTCCAAATGTCAGCATCTTAATTTTAAAATATACCCAGTCAGTTGCTTCTATTGGAGGCATCCCTGTTTCAGGATTTAAATGATTGGTTGGCGGTAAAACAGAACCTAACCATAGTATAAACAGAACCCAAGCATTTAGTATTAACCCAACCCAAACAACTATATTTGCACGTCGTTTTCCATATAGTTCACAAATAAAGTCAGTACATAAAAACGTAATAGGATAAGCTAATACTCCAATAAAAATTTTAAAAGGAATTACTTTAGTACCGATAGTAAAAGATAAATCTATAAGACGGGAAATGCCTAAGATATTCAGCATTGCTAACGATCCTAAAAATAGTCCAGCTAATACAATAAAAACAGTCTCTCGTCTCTTTTTATATTTTAAATCTTCCAACGGAATATTTGGCTCAAACATAATTTACAAGTGGGTTATGCTATTCAAAATTAAGAAAATTCAATAATAAAGCAACTTTATTTCTATAAAAGACCCTGATAATCCTTTTAAAATCTAATTATTTTTCTAATTTAGCAATAGCCATGATAAAATTTACGTCAATTTATAAAAGTTTAAATATTGAAGAGAAAGAAGTAACTCCTGTTTTACTTCTCATTGCTCAGTCAATATTTATTGGTATTTTTTATGGAGCTTATGATATTGGAGCACATACCCTTTTCTTAAATGTGTTTCCTGAGGATATGATCCCAAAAGCTTATATTATTTCAGGAATTGTAGGTATTATTTTAACTACAGCCTTTTCTAAAATTCAATCAAAAGTAAAATTCTCAAAACTGGCAAGTTATAGTCTGTTATTTATTTCTGTCATTATATTGTTAATGAGAACGCTGTTTGGGTTTCTTGATACTAATTGGGTAGTATTTATTGTGTTTATATTTTTTGGACCACTAAATATTATTGCAATACTTGCATTTTGGGGAACGGTTAGTCGAATGTTTAATTTACGACAGGGTAAACGTTTATTTGGTATTATCGATACTGGTCAGATTATAGGTATTATTATAAGTAGTTTTGCTATACCATTAATTATAGTGCTCCTTAAAGGTACCAATAATATTCTATTTATAAGTGCTGCTAGTATCTTCTTAGCTATGCTTGTTGAAATTATTATTTCAAAAAAATATAATTTTAGTGATGATGATGGAGAAGAGCAAAGTGAGGAAGATGAAACTTCAAAATCAGAAGTAGACCATGAACAAGTAAAGCTTAAGGATTTTATGAAGAATCCATATATTCTTTATATGGCCCTGTTTGTAATTTTTTCAATGTTTGCAGCATTTTTTGTTCAATATTCGTTTTTAGTTGTTGCAAAAGAGAACTATCCTTTAGAAGAGGATATGGCTAAGTACCTAGGGTTTTTTACGGGTTCAATGATGGTTTTTACATTGCTAATTAAAACCTTTGTATACAGTAAATTGATGAAAACCTATGGACTGAAAGTAAGCTTAATACTATCGCCTATATTGTTGGCTCTGTTTACATTAATTGCAATTGCTGCAGGGTATTTTGGTGGCTATACTGAAGCTGCACCTAGTTTTATATACTTCTTTCTATTAATATCCTTGAGTAAGCTATTTAATAAAACACTTAAGGATGCTCTTGAAGTGCCTTCATTTAAACTTCTTTATCAGGCACTAGCCAAAAAAATTAGATTTGACATACAATCCAAAATTGATGGAACTATTAATGAAATAGCTGCTTTGGTTTCAGGATTAATACTTTATGGACTTGGGGTTCTAGCATTTGTTAAGCTTATTCATTTTTCTGTAGTATTATTTATATTGTTGGGTTTATGGACACTAATTACTATTCGATTATATAAAGAATACAGAAATAATCTTGAAAAATCTCTTTCGTCATCAACAAGTGAAGATGATAAAAAAGAAGCTGTTTTATCAAATTCTCTTATTAATACAGCTTACGTTGGTAGTAGTTTATTAAAATATTTGTCATTTGTTAGAGATTATTTGCCGTTTAAATATATAGATACACTAACAGAATTATTAAGTAATGATAAGGATATATTTAAGTTAGTTTCTCCTTCGAAAATTCATTTAATAGAGCTTTATTTTAAATACAGAAACAATAAAGGGAATGCTATTTTTAAACAATTTAATGACTTAAAACTTAAAGCATCCTCCTCCTCATTGTCATCAAAAGAAATAAGCTTGCTGTTAAAATCAGAAAACGATAAGGAATATTTACAGGGGCTTGAGTTTGTTTTAACATTGGCACAAAAAGATAGGCTAACAACATTAACTAGCTTATTGAGAATGCCAGATGATGAAATAAAAAAAATAGCGATAAGAATAAGTGGTGAGATTGTTGAGAAAGAGACCTGTGGTACTTTAGTCGAGTATCTAGAAAATAGAGAACTATTTCCGTATGCCATAATTTCACTGAAGCAACTGGTAAATGATTGCCATAAGCAATTAATTCAAATGTTTTACAAAACCGACATATCATTAACTACACAATTAGCTATTGTAAAACTATTAGGTTCAGCAAACCAACAAGATTCGATCAATTTCTTACTTGATAATTTATCTCATCATCGAATTGAGATATTCAGTCAATCAATAAAATCATTAACTGAATTAGAATATCAAGCAAGTGAGAGCGAACAAGCTCGTTTTTTTCATCCTCTTACTCAGGTTATTCAAACCATTGCCTGGGATATATCTGCTTTGGCATCCATACAGCAAGATACAGAACCAGCATTGTTTAAATCAATACAGAATGAATATAGTAGACATCAGAATTTATTGATTAGTCTTCTTTCTATTACATACAACCTACAGTCTGTTATGCATGTTAAAGAATATTTAGACAGTGAAACAACCGAGGGAGTAGGATATGCTTTAGAGTTATTTGATATTTTTATATCAGATGAAATTAAACCATTAGTTCTGTTAATATTTGAAGATATTGCTTTAGTAGAAAAAACAAAACTACTGCAGAATCATTTTCCAGTAGAGATTATGACATTTGATCAACTTATTTTGAATATCATAAATCGCGACCCAAATCTAATTAGTATTAGTACAAAAAGGATAGCTATTGATTTATATACTGAATATCATTCAGATGTTTCAAATGATATTATAGCGCAATTGTTTAGTCCAATTAAGGAACTTAAATATCAATCAGCAAAAGCTATTAACAAATTATCCCCTGAAACTATATTGGAATTATCCGAACGGTTTAGCAATAAAGAATTTTCAGAAATAGAAAAAGCTATTAAGAATGAAGATTACACAAAGACTAATTCTGATATTGAAACTATTCATATTTTAGCAAATCAATTTGATGAGTTCAATATTAATCCTGTAGAGTTAGCAGATTATTTAACTATAAATACTTTTACGCAAAATAAGATTACTAATTTAAATGAGTTGATTAATGATTATTCTGTATTTTTGATTTTAGACCAAGATAAATTATTGCTATCGAAAGAAATAAACATGTCTGAACAAAAGCTATATTTTGATTATATTAATGATAATATCACGGAATTGGATAACTTGAAGGATAGCAATTTGCTTGTAGGGATAAGAAAAAATAGAATGACTAAATTGCAATTAACTAATTATGAGTTTATACAAAACCTTTTAACTCTTTCGTAATGATAGATTTTATTATGGCAGCACGAAGAAAGACCACGATATTTAAGCAACTTATTCTTAATGTTATGGCACCCCCTATTGTGGCACTCTTGCTTTTGGGGTTTCTTAATTTTAACGATACTAGAAAAATATTAGTACAAACTAGTAATGAACGAAATTATATTATTGGTGATGAGTTAATTAAAATACTTGAGCTTCGCGACGTTGCACTAAATTTAATTGAAACAAATATAAATAAAAGGACACAAAAATTTAGCGATGATATATGTGATAGGCTAGATGAAATGAATGATATTGAAAGTGCTGATTTATACGCCATGAGAAAAGCACTTGGGATGAATCCAATAATGGAAGATATTTACATTATTAATAGAAATGGTATTGTTATAAATACCACATTTGAAGATGACCTAAATCTTGATTTTTTTAGCTTTGGAGAAGAGCATAAACATATGCTATTGGGGATTTTTGAAAAAGGAAAATTCTTAAATGAACGATTTACAATTGAAGCAAATTCAAAACGATTAAAAAAATACTCTTATCAACCTACAAAGGATGGAAATTATATAGTACAGATTGGAGTATATTCGCAAGAAGCAGATGAAATAGTGGATTTCATAAAAAACACAACCTCTCAAATAGCCAGTAAAAATCAATCTATAGAATCTGTTGAATTATTTTTTAATGAAGATAATCCGATTTCATTAAACCGTGATGCTGTTGTTGAGGAAAGGCATATGCCGTTGTTGATGAAAGTGTTTGCCGAACAAGATACTTTACATATTGACGAACGTATAGATAAAAAGCGTTTAAACTATCAGTTTATTTATATGGATAGAAAAAATACAGATTTATATAAGGGATCAGTAATTAGGATTATATCTGATAGGAGTTCAGACTATAAATCATTGCAATTTGAACTTTTTAAGTTTATAGGCATATTTTTACTAACTCTTACCTTAGTTGTTTATCTTATTTATAGTAAAACCAAAGTTATTACTGATCCAATTAAAAAATTGGTACTAAAAGTGAATAGAATAACACATGGTCATTTAAATGAACGGGCCGACGTTGTTGGAAACAACGAAATAACAACTCTATCTAAGCAATTCAATACAATGATTGAAGAGCTTGAAAGTTATTACAATGAATTAGAACAAAAAGTTGAGGAGAGAACCAGGCAAATTCAACAACAAAATGAAGAAATTTCAGCACAACGTGATGCCATTGAGGATCAAAGAAATATGTTAGCTGATAAAAATACAAGTCTGGAAGATGCTTACGACGAAATTCAAAATCAGAAAAAACATATTACAGACAGTATAGTTTACGCTAAACGTATTCAAAATGCAATTTTACCCACTAAAACTTTAATTGATAAGCTTGTGCCTGAGAATTTCGTTTACTACAAGCCAAAAGATATTGTAAGTGGTGATTTTTATTGGGTTGAAAAAATGCCTGGAAAAGCAATTATTGCAGCAGTTGACTGCACAGGACATGGTGTACCTGGTGCATTTATGTCGATAATTGGCAGTAATCAGCTTGACTATGCCGTGCGTACTAAAAAAGCAAAAACTGCTGGCGAAATACTAGATGCCTTAAATGAAGGAGTAGGCAATTCATTTACACAAGAAAGTGGTAAAACAAGTATTAGAGATGGTATGGATATAGCTATTTGTGTAATTGATTATAAAAACAATACTTTGGAATATGCCGGGGCTTATAATCCTTTATATTTTATAAGAGACGGTGAAATGACTGTTACGAAAGCAGACAAATTTGCCATTGGTTCTCATGCTGATTATCCTGAAAAGAAATATACAACACATAAAATTGAGCTTAAAAAGGATGATGTTTTCTATATTTTCTCTGATGGCTATGCTGATCAGTTTGGTGGTCCAAAAGGAAGAAAATATATGTATAAAAGCTTTAGAGAACTATTACTTAAAATACATGAAAAACCATTAGATGAGCAGATGAGTATACTTGACCAAGAGAATGATAATTGGATGGGAAAAGAAGTTCAGGTGGATGATATTATTATAATTGGTGTAAAAATTTAATAATTAATATGACTAATACCTCGAAAATAAAAATTCTAAAAGGTTTAGATTCCAGTGAAACTGAAATGTTGGCTAAATCTGTTCAATTTGTTTTTAAAAAGTCAAATTTATCTTCGCAAATTGAGATAGTTAACAATCTGGATATTGAGCTAGGTTCTAATGACTATTTAATTATTTATTTAGATGAAGTTACTCTTAATCAATTAACAAATCAATCAAAAAACCAATCGTTTTTTACAGTCAAAAAATATAATAATCAACACATATTACTAATACTTGACGATGTTGATGTAAAACTACTTCCCGATTATCTTTCATATATGCCAGCTTTTGAAATGTATTTTCGAGATACAGGTTTTGATGAGTTTTCAAATAGAGAAGGCTTGAAAACTACAGCTATCATTCAGGTAATTTATGATATGTCTTTATATATAAATCAGTCTAAAAGTAAAAATACTGAAGCTTTAACTATTTATATTGGTCCTTCAGATGATAATACAACGGAAGAGTATCAGAAAATAATTCGAGAATTGTTGCATCGAAATCTCAATCTTATTCCAAAAATTTTCAACCCTTCTGCTAAAGAAATTCTTGATAACCCTGCTTTTCTTAACCACATGTTAAAAGAGACAGATTTAGCTATTCATTTCATAGGACATAAATCAATTGAGCAATATCCAAATGATGTTTCACCAGCAATGAAAATTAATGAGTTGGTAGCCGATTATTGCAAAAATAATAAAGATGGCTTACAGCGAATTATTTATGTGCCTGATGAAAATGTGGATATTGAAGAAAACACAAAATTGAAAATAGCACAGTTTAAAAGTAATGTGCAAGCTTTAAAAAATGCTGAGTTAGTTCAAACACCTGTTGAAAAACTTAAGAATATTATATTAGCAAAAATTACAGAAATATTTTCAAAAGGTTCAATGGTTAAAAAAGAAAAAACAGAAGACGATAATGTTTACTTTATTTATGCACCTGGTTGTGAGAATAAAGTAGAACCTGTGGAAAAATGGTTTGATAAGAATAATGTAAAATATAATATTTCTCAGATCGATCTCGATCAACTAGCTTTATTAGCTTATCATCAAGAAAAACTGAAAACAAGTAGAGGAGTAGTTATATTTAATAATGAAAATTATGAGTGGCTATCAAGGAAGCTTAGCGATATATTAAAGTCACCCGGATGGGGAAGGAATAAACCATTCCAATTTAAAATTATTGTTGGGGAAATAAAGAATAGAGAATTAATGTCGAAATATTTAGACGATACAGTGAGCGTGATTGAGTTTGATAAGGAAGATGATTTGAAGAAACTAAATAAGATGATTCATACTTAATATTTAATTATGGAACCATTTAATGAAATAGAACATAATAATAGTAAACCTACTACAAGATTTAATCCTTTTCCTGGCTTACGACCTTTTACTACCGATGAAAGTCATTTGTTTTTTGGTAGAGAAGGGCAAAGCCAAGAAGTATTAAAATATTTAGCAGATAATAAATTTGTTGCCCTATTAGGAACTTCAGGTAGTGGAAAATCATCGTTAATGTATTGTGGTGTAATACCTATTTTACAAGGTGGTTTCATAACAAAAGCAGGTGCTAATTGGCAGGTAATAACTTGCCGACCTGGTCAAAGTCCGATTCGGAATTTAGCAGTAGCTTTATCAGATCATACCACAACTGAAGCAGATTCTAAGGAATTGCAAAATGAGTTTTTATACTCAACACTGTCGGCAAGTTCAAGAGGTTTAAGCGAAGCTCTTAGTCATGTACCACGAAAAAAAGATGAGAATATTCTTTTATTAGTGGACCAGTTTGAAGAGCTATTCAGATTTAGAAGAATTAAAAATAGCGTTGAAGCAACTAATGAAGTTTTAGCATATATAAAATTGTTAATCGAAGTACTTAACAAGAAAGATAACTCCGTATACATTGTTTTAACAATGCGTTCCGACTTTATTGGTGAGTGTGCCCAATTTCAGGATTTAACTCAATTAATAAACGATAGTCATTATTTAATTCCACAAATGACTCGTGACAACTTTAGGGAGGCCATTGAAGGACCTATTGCAGTTGGTGGTGGAAAAATTACTCCTTTTTTAATACAACAGTTACTTAACGATATTGGTGATAACCCAGACCAACTTCCAATTTTGCAACATGCTTTAATGCGTACATGGGATGCTTGGGTAAGATCAGGGAGAATAGATGAGCCAATTGATATTAAAGATTATGAGAGTATTGGAAAGCTTGGTAAAGCCCTATCGGAACATGCTAACGAAGCTTTTAACGAATTAAGTCAACGAGAGAAAAATATTTGCCAAAGTGTATTTAAAACCCTAACTGAAAAAGCAGGTGATGATAGAGGAGTTAGGCGGCCGACACCAATAGTTGAGGTAGCAGATATTGCAATTGCTACTCCAGAAGAAGTAATGAGAGTAATTGAGCATTTTCGCAAGGCGGGTCGTTCGTTTCTTTCACCAGGAGGTACTGTTAAGTTAAACGCCAATACGGTTATTGATATATCGCATGAGAGTTTAATGCGAATATGGGATAAGCTTATTATTTGGGTTAGTGAAGAATTCGAAGCCGTACAAATGTATAAGCGGTTATCGGCATCTTCCGAAAAATATCAACTTGGAGAGACAGCGCTTTGGCGACCACCAGACTTGCAACTTGCCATTAACTGGCGTGAAAAACAATTGCCTACATTAACATGGGCTAGACGCCATAACCCTGCATTTGAACGTACAATGGTGTACCTTGAAACAAGCCAAAAGGAATACCAACTGGAAGAACAGAATAAGATTAAACAGCAGAAACGTGCATTACGACGTACACGAATGTTTGCTGTAGTGCTTGGTACTGCTTCAATTATCTCGATATTTTTTATGATTAATTCGGTAGTAGCCAGTCAAGAGGCTGAAAAACAAAGATTAAAAGCTGAAGAAGAAACGGTTAAAGCAGAAAAACAAACATTTATTGCGGAGGCAGCTACGTTGCAAGCTCAAGAGAGTGAGAAAGATGCTGTAGCACAAAAAGAACTTGCTGAGGAACAAAGAGTAAAAGCACAGAAAAGTGAGAGGAATGCTGTTTGGCAGCAGAAGATAGCAACCAAAAAATCTAAAGAAGCTGCAGAAGAAAAACAAAAGGCAGAACAAAGTGCAGTAGAAGCAAAAAAACAAGCTCGAATTGCAGGAGAAGCTAGTTCGGCTGCACAAAAACTCCGAATGCTGTCTATATCTCAATCCATGGCAGTAAAATCAGAACAAATAGATATTGATACCACACTAAAAGCACTAGTAGCTTTTCAGTCTTACCAATTTAATAATGAATATGGTGGCAATCTGTTTAATTCAGATGTTTATAATGGCTTGTATTATGCACAAAAATACTTTTATGGAAACGAATTAACAGATTTTAGTGGACATGTTGATCAAGTAAGGGCTTTTGCTCTAGATAACAATTCAAATTCTTTTTATTCTACTGGAAGTGGAGGTAAAGTGTTTCTATGGAATCAAGAAAACACTAAGGACTTAGCCACTTTTTATGATACTGAAAATATTAATAGAGCTATAGAATTGAGCCCTGATGGATCTAAACTATTTCTAGGTATTGGAAATGGTAATGTAATGGTTTTAAACGTTAAAGATACTTCATTGGCAAATAAAGTTATTTACCAACACAAGCATGCTGTAACGTGTGGAATGTTTATTACTAATAATAAATTATTGAGTGTTAGTAGTAAAGGATTGTGGGCCCTTTCCGATATAAATACAGGTAAAACTAGCGAGTTTTTTGAACACTTGCCAATAAAGAAAATATATAAACATAATGAAGATTATTGGGCTGTAGGTAGCCAGGGGTTTGTTTTGAATATTACATCATTTAGTCCTTTTGAGTATAAAAAGTATGCTGTTGTGTTTTCAGAAGACGGAAAAGAAAGTTCATTTGTGGAAATAGCATTAGAAGATAAAACTGAAATTACAGATCGGACAAAAATAAATGCTTTAGCATTATCTGAAAATAGCAAGTATTTAACGCTTGGCAATATTGATGGTAGTATTTTAGTATGGGATTTTAGTAAAATGGAATTTTTGAGAAGGTTAACAGGTCATACAGCTCGAATTAATGAAATAAGATTTGATAATTCAGGAGCTTATATGGCATCGGCTAGTAACGATGGTAAAATAATTGTTTGGAGCACTCAGGATTTGAATCTTCCACCACTTTTACTATCTGATAATGATGCTTGGGTTACAACCATTGATTTTAACAAGGATGGAACTGCTTTGTTAGCCGGATATAGAGATGGTAAAATAAGAAAATGGAGCACCTTATTTGAACCAATTGCAAATAAAGTTAAAGCAAAAATTAATAGAAACTTTAGCCTTGAAGAATGGCAACAATATGTTGCAAAAGACATTGATTACGAAAAAACAATTGAATCGTTACCCGAAAACTAAAAGGAGTTTTAACGAAAAGTTATATGAATCGTTTACGATAAAAGCTCACAAAAATATTGGAATGAAATTTGAATATTCCACACCTGCCAGGCAAAGACAAGGTAATATATATTCAAATTTTATTTTATTGAAAAATAAATGTTAAACTTAATTATATTTTAGTGAAATTACTTTATACACAAATATTAACTACATTTTTTATTTTACTTAGTATTCAATTAACTATTGCACAAGATGATTGTACGGTTAAATTGATAGAAGCTGAAAAACTTTACGAAGATGGAAAGATTGAAAAAGTACCAGATTTAATTGATAACTGTATAGAATCAGGCTTTAATAAGGAAAATAAAATTAGCGCATTGCGCTTATTAACATTGGTTTATCTTTATGAAGATAATGTAGATAAAGCAGGAGAAACTCTACTGCAACTATTGAAAGTTTCGCCAGAATATAAAATAGATAGAAATTTGGATCCCATTGAATTTATAAGGCTTTATTCAATGTATAGTACCGAGTCGGTGTTTTCCCTAGGTATAGTTGGTGGTGCCAATATTACAACTCCAAGGTTAATTTCTACTTATAGTGCTACCGATTACGATAAGGCTGAATCAAAATATACATCAAACGGTTTAGGGTTTTCAATAGGATTAAAAGGAACTTATCATTTTAACAACGAGATAGATATTATTTTTGAACCAAAATTCTCGCAATATTCATTTTTAATTACTGAGAATACATCCAATTTAAGTCAATTTAGTGGTAATTATAAAAAGAGTTATATTGATTTTCCATTAATAGGGTCCTATTATTTTTACGATTATAGAGGTGCTAGTTTTTATGTCGATTTAGGTTTTTCCTATGGAATGTTAATTTCTAGTAAGCTTAATAATCCCTTGCATGAATTTCCTGAGGTTGAAAATCCCGATAAAAAAGGCTCATATATTAATTCTAAAGCTTTTAGTAAAGATTATTTATTGACAGGAATTATTGGAGTAGGAACAAAGTAAAAAATGGCACGCGATAATATTCAGTTTAATGTACGTTACAATTTCGGATTTAATAACGTATTTAACGAAGAGCTGCGTGATGATATTGAAGGAATTCCTCAGACTAATGAATTATTGTATGACTATAACTACATAGAAAATGATTTTTCAATATCGAATTTTAGTATTTTGTTTAGCTACAATCGCGAATTTTACATTCATAAAAAGAAAAAATAGGGATATGAAACAAGTAAGATAAAAATAATTATTTTCACACACATACACACAACAGTGATTGGTTTTTATCATGCAGTTGAATTTGTTCCATTGGAAATTAAAATATATACGGATGAATACATATAGTAAATACAATATATTTTTTTGTTTAATTGTACTCTTCCTAATGCTAGGTTGTTACAAAGACGCTCCGCCAGTTGAACAAAAAGAAAGTTTTATAAAATTTTATGGAGATGCCTATATCAATAAGGCTAAGGACATAATTCATGTTGGTGGCAAATACTACCTTTTAATAAATAGGCAAGACGATGACAAAAGTTGGTTCAGAGTGCAATGTGTAGATGAGTATGGGAATACTATTGGAGAATCGCTGGAACAAGGAGGCGATGGTATTCATAATTATTGGGCTAATAGTATGATAAGTTTAAATAATGGAAATATTGCTATAGTGGGTAGTTGCCAAAATAATGAAGGTAAATCTTATTCCGATATTTATGTGAAAATTATTGACCAAAACTTGAATGAAATATCAGATACAATTTATAGCAAATTAGAAAATATTGAACGAGGTTATTTTATTGAAGAAAATACAACAGATGGATTTTTATTAAGCGGAATTAGAGAATTTATTTCAAGTGTAACAATTCAACGATTTACATTGGTTCTTGATAATAATTTTAATATAATTGATACTACCACAGCTACCATATATAGCAACGATATAGGAAGTACAGTTCCCATTGATAATGCAGGAATCTTAATTGCTGGTGGAGGCTTGTCATCGGGGTCATATATGGCTAATATTGTTGAACAAACAATGCTAGGGAAAGATGCTAATGTGTTTTTATCGGGTGTAAATGGGTTTTTTAGTAGTATTAAAATAATTAATTATCCAGAAATACTTGTTTGTGGAGCCAACTACAATGGCTCTTTAGGACGATACGACGCCTATGTTTCATTATTAAGATTTGGTGAGATTGAAGCTGTTTGGGGAAAAGATTTTGGTGGTAAATTCAACGATAATGCCTCAAGTATAACCTTAACAAGTAATGGCAATATTCTTGTAGCAGGCAGTAAAGCAGGTGATGATGGTAAAACCGATATATATGTCTTTAAATTAGACATGGATGGCAGTTTATTAGACGAAAAATTAATTGGCGGTACCGATAATGAATATAGCGTTAAAATATTAGCCAATAATGAAGATGATTCTTTTATGGTATTTGGTGATTCCTTTGTTGGGGAGAATAGTTATTCTATGTTGGTAAAGTCTTCATTCGATTAAAATTTAGTCCCTACATATTTGTAGCTTATCATATAAAACTACAATAATATAAAAATCTTATAATAAAGTAGTTTCATATCTTGTTAAGCCCTTTTATTTTGCGTATTTTATAGCATATTTGCATGTTGAATATCATTAAAATAAATTGCTATATTATGATAATCTCGATTATTTAACCGGAAAATTCTGCATTATGAAAAG
>JAUXEM010000119.1 GCA_030620515.1 Salinivirgaceae bacterium | reverse complement strand
TGATTCTAAGATTTGATAAAATATTGCTATGTTGTTTATATTAGTTTCAGAATACACAATGTTTTGTGCTGCTATTAGTTTAATAAGTAGCAAAAACACAAGTATGGAAACTTTCTCTAACATGATTGCACTTTGGTTTGGTAATAAGTACAAATATATGAAGGATTGTTAGCCTATAATTGGTAGATATATTAACGATGGGTATTGATTTATAATTGATAGGTATTGATTTATAATTGCAAAAATTGAAACTAATAAAGTTTAGAATGATTCTAGTATTTGAAGTAAAGCTTCCCTTTTTCTTTTAGAAACAGGAATTTGAGAACCATTTTTCATTAGTAAATACCCACCATTAGTCTTTTCAAAGCTCCGTACTTGATTTAAATTAACTAAATGCGATTGATGTGTTCTATAAAACTCACAGTCGGCAAGTAGCTCATCGTACTCTTTAAGTAGCTTAGATACTACAATTTTCCTGTTACTATTTAAATAAAAGGTTGAGTATGAGCCATCTGCCTCAACTTGTATAATTTCAGGCAGAGTAACAATTACAATTCGTTCAGAAGTTTTAAGTACTACCTTATTTAAAATATTGGCAGTAATATTTTCTACTAAAACATTGGCTTTTTGGCTTTCAATTTTACGGTCAATAGTATTCGATGCTTTTTTTAAAGATGCTATTAACTCTAAGGGATCAACTGGTTTTATAATATAGTCGATAGCACTTAGCTTTATTGCTTTTACGGCATACTCTTCAAAAGCGGTAATAAAAATTATTTTAAAATCAATAGTATCAAGTCGTTCAAGTACTTGAAAAATTGTATGCTCTCCGATATTCACATCACATAAAGCTATTTCGGGTTTAGTGTCTTTTAAACAAGTATAGGCATCGGCAGTATTAGTTGCTGTACCAACAATTTCTATATTAGGAATGTAATTTGTTACAATACCTTTAATGGTATTTAGTATAGCAAGCTCGTCCTCAATAATTACAATTCTCATTAGCTAAATATTAGTGGTAATTTTATTACAATATTTGTTCCTGTCGGATTACTATTGTCATATAAATCAGTTATTTCAATGCTTGCATTTTTAAAGTCAGCACCATGTATTTTAAGTCTTTCGTTTGTTATTTTAGTAGCGTACGATTTATGCTCATTGTTCTTAGTTTTTTTTGCTTCCTCTCTGCCAATGCCATTATCTTCAATTTTAATTAAAAGATTACTTTCATTTTGGATATATGCAATTCTAATTTCACCTTGCTTACTGTCCTTTTTAAGAATACCATGTTCAACAGCATTTTCAACAAATGGCTGTGCTATCATTGGTGGAACTTTTAATTCATCAACCTCAACGGAATCAGGCACAGTAATATGATAAGTTAACTTGTTACCTAAACGCAACTTTTGCAAATCCAAATATGTTGTTAACATCTCTATTTCCGACGATAAAGAAATAAACTCATTTCTTGAACTAGTAAGTATTGAACGCATTAGTTTTGCAAATCTTGATAAGTATGAACTGGCAGTTAGTGCATCATTACTCATTATAAAATTCTGAATTGCTGACAATGCATTAAATATGAAGTGAGGATTCATTTGGGAGCGTAATAGTTTTTGCTCAGTAACAGCAATAGTTTTCTCTGTTCTCAATCTTCGTTGTTGAAAAACAAATACCCCAATTAACAAAAGCAACAAAAGAATAGCGATTGCAAGACTACTTATAAGAATTGTTTTTTTCTGCAATACTTTTTGGCTTTTTGTTGTTGTTTTCAAGCTTTGTATCTGACTCTCTCTCTTTTCAGTTTCATATTGTGTTTGTAAATTCTGAATATGTATGTGTTTATCGCTAGTAAAAACACTGTCCTTTAATTGTGTATGCAGTTTATAATATTCAAGTGCACTTATCGGTTTGTTCATTGATTCATTTATATCAGCAAGTAATTTATAATTATCAATGGCTGTGCGCTTATCTATAACAATCTTATTGCATTCTAATGAATAATTTAGTGCTTCCGAAAGCTTATCTTGTAAAAAAGCATTTCTTGCCAATTGATAATGCGAGATTGCTATATCGTCAACTAAAGACTGTTCCTTTCTAATTGATAGCGATTTAATAAAGTACTCATTCGCTTTTTTGAAATTATTTCTGGCTTGATAAGAATTGCCCATGTTTGAATAAATAGAAGCCTGAATATAAGTGTCATTAATTTCTAAAGCACTTTTAAGAGCATCATTCAAATAAAATAGTGCCGAATCAATTTTGTTTAAATTATTATAGATTAATCCTATGTTTTGAGATGCGTAAACATAGTTTTGAATGTTTTCCGATACCTTACTTAATTTTTTTGATTTCTGAAAATAATCAAGTGCTTTGGTCAAATTCCCCCAATCATTATGCAAAGTACCTAAATTGTTCAACATAAAAGTTGAATAATAAACAGACTTAATTTCCTCGGTAAGTTCCAATGCTTGAATATAAAAAGCCGAAGCTTGTTTGTAATCTGAAATACGATAATATGCTAAGCCCAAATTATTAAGAGCTCCTAAAACTCCTATATCATCATTCAGTTCACTTGCTAGTATTAAACCCTCCTTAAAATAGAAAATAGCCTCAGGGTATTCCCCTTTCTTCAAGTGAATATTTCCAATATTAGGAGCTGAATTATTCATTCCCTCAAAATTAGAGTTTGTGGAATCGAGCTTATAAGCTTGACTATAACATTCAAGAGCTTTATCGAATTCTCCCGTTGCTTCATAAATTGTACCTATATTACTTTTAATTGTACCTATATAATTCAACAAATTATGCTCATGCGCAATGTTCAACGCTGTATCATAATACAATTTAGCTGGTTTAAAATTCCCCTTGTAATTATGTACGGTACCAAGCGATTTATATCCTAGAGCTATATACTCATAATTGCTTAACTCTTTCGCCAGTAATAATTCTTCCCTAGCAAACAATTCTGCAGAATCAAGGTTTATACTAAAAAATGACGAACACAATTCCTTATATATAACTAGCTTTTCCTCTTTATCTGCACCAGCTAAAACTACCAATAAACTATCTGTTGTGTTGCAAAACCCTTGAAATAACATTGCTAAAAAAAATGCTAAGGTTACTAGAACTTTCATAATTTGTATTTATAGTAAATAGTTAATAATTCTAATTGAACAATAAAGCAAAACTACAAAATTTTATAGTAATGTTGAGCTTAATTTTAAGCTAACTAAAAATATAGAAATGATATAGTTTAATGACACTTAAATAATTAAATTTACAGCATTATGCTTAATCAGAACAACCCTATAAATAAAAAGAAAATTGTAAACGATCCTGTTTATGGTTTTATTGATTTTCCGACAAGTAAAGTATTTGATACGGTAGAACACTGTTGGTTTCAACGCTTGCGCCGTATTAAACAATTAGGACTTACCGAAATGGTTTACCCTGGAGCTATTCATACACGTTTTCAGCATGCTATTGGTGCTACCCACTTAATGCAACTGGCATTAGATGTACTTACAGCAAAAGGGCAGCAAATAACAAAAGCCGAAGCTGAGGGTGCTTACCTAGCTATTTTATTGCACGATATTGGTCATGGTCCTTTTTCTCACGCATTGGAACATCATATTGTAAATGTTTCGCACGAAAATATTTCATTAATATTTATGCATGAGCTAAATAAAGAAATGAATGGGGCTTTAGATTTAGCTATTGATATATTTACAAATAATTACTCAAAGGGATTCTTGCATCAATTAGTTTCAGGCCAACTTGATGTTGATAGACTTGATTACTTGCGCCGTGATAGTTTTTTTACAGGTGTTTCGGAGGGGGTGGTTAGTTCCGATAGAATTATAAAAATGCTTGATGTAATAGATGATAACTTAGTGGTTGAAAAAAAAGGAATTTACTCAATAGAAAAGTACCTTATTGCGCGCCGATTAATGTACTGGCAAGTATATTTACACAAAACAGTAAATTCTGCAGAACAAATGCTGCTTTCTATTCTAAAAAGAGCAAAACAATTAGCAAAAGAAAATATTGAACTATTTGCATCTCCATCATTTCACTTTTTTTTATATAACGATGTTAGTTTAAACGATTTTAAAAACTCTAAATATATTTTAAATGAATTTGCTCAATTAGATGATAGTGACCTTATTTCTTCAATAAAAGTATGGAGCAGTCACAAAGACAAAACACTATCGACCCTTTGCAAGCAACTAATTCATCGAAAACTGTGGAGGACAAGCATTCAAGACAAACCTTTTGGCGAAAAATTAATTGCAATGCTAAAAGAAAAAGTCTCAATAGAATATTCTATTCCCCTAAAAGAAGCTGGCTATTTTGTAATTAGCGAAACAATGCAGAACAACACATATGAGCAAAAAACAGACAAAATTCTAATAAAAGATAGAGGTGGTGAAGTTACCGAAATTGTAAATGTTGCTGATATGTTAAATATAAGAGCACTTTCGGGAACAGTAAGTAAGTATTTTTTAACTTATCCCAAGGAAATAAACATTTAGTTTTATAGATTTGTAAAAAATATATTTTATGGAGTTTACGGCTAATCAGATTGCTGAATTTTTAGAAGGAAAAGTTGAAGGAGATGGTGAAGCAAAAGTTAATAATGTAGCAAAAATTGAAGAGGGAAAGTCAGGAACATTAGCTTTTTTGGCTAATCCGAAATACACTTCGTATATATATACCACCAATGCATCTATAGTATTGGTAAATAAAAGCTTTAAAGCAGATAAAAAAATAAATAGCACTTTAATATATGTTGAAGATGCTTATAGGGCTTTTGTATCATTACTTGAAATGGTTGCCGAAGCAATGTTTGAGGAAAAAACAGGAATTGAAGAGCCTTGTTTTATTCATGAATCGGTTACAAAAGGCACAAATTTATATATTGGTGCTTTTGCTTATATAGGTAAAAATGTAAAACTCGGTAATAATGTAAAGATATACCCACAAGTATATATTGGTGATAATGTTACTATTGATGAAGGAACTACCATATATGCAGGAGCAAAAGTTTATCACGATTGTGTTTTAGGAAAACAAAACACCATACATTCAGGTGCTGTTATTGGTGCCGATGGTTTTGGATTTGCTCCAACTGATACAACTAACTATAAAAAAATTCCGCAAATTGGTAATGTAATACTTGAAAATTATGTAGAGATTGGCTCTAATACAACCGTTGACCGAGCTACAATGGGCAGCACTATTATTAGAAAAGGAGTTAAACTTGACAACCTTATTCAAATTGGACATAATGTTGAAGTTGGTGAAAATACTGTTATGGCTGCACAAGTTGGTATTGCTGGTTCAACTAAGATTGGTAAAAACTGTATGTTTGGCGGACAAGCTGGTTTTGCTGGTCACTTAATTATTGCTGATGAAGTTAAAGCAGCTGCAATGTCGGGAGTTGCACAATCTGTAAAAGAAAAAGGCAAAATAATAATGGGTGCGCCTGCTTACGATATTTCAGGATTTATGAAATCGTTTATTGTGCAGCGTAATTTGCCTGAGATGAGTAGAAAAGTTAGGCAACTTGAAAAAGACATTGAGGAACTAAAAAGAAATTTATAATATATTAGTACAAATACAAAATGGGCTGTTTATATCGATTTAAACAGCCCATTTTTTTATGTTATTTTTTTACTCAAATATATTAGCTGCATCAAACTCTCTACCATTTGGTGCCATTTTCTGAGTAGTAGCATTATCGAAATAAAAAGTATCGTAATACTTAAAATTAATAGTATCGTCTTTAACAGCTACTAATACAAAATTTAAACTGTCCATCCCTTGTTCATATAGGCTATCCATGCTAAAAGACACAACACTTTCATAAATATTAATATCTACATCGTCATTTGTATTATGACGAAACTCTAAAATCTGGTTTCCATCTTCATCTTTCTGTTCACCTATTGGTTTGGTTAAATTAATATAATGCAAAATATTACCTGAACCATAATAACGAAATATGATATTTAAGTGCTTTTCAGTCATCCAAATATCGTTTTCGTTAGTAAAAACCTGATCACTTCCTATACTATCAGTTATTCCGTCAGTTAATTGAATAACATCTTTGGTTAAAATCGGTTTTATTGTTGCAATGCTACCTTTTATCACTCTACCTTCAGCAAATCCAGTATCAGAAGCTACTGAATATGTAACCACTACTCTACTACTATCTTCATATTCTGAAACTGAACCATTATTAGTAGGAATAAGCTTTCCACCCGAATCTAAATTAAAACTATATCCTGCTGTTACATTATCGTCATCAACAAAGGTTGCAAAACTGTACCAATATTGAGTAAATTCTGATTCTTCGGCACAGCTATTAAAAACAATAGCTGAAATAAATAAACCTATAATTATATAAACTCCTTTTTTCATATAAACAAGTATTAAATTAAACAATTATTTTAGCAATGTCACTAACAAAACAGATTATCTAATAGCCTGAAAGGTTGCGTTAACTTGTTATAATTCTTTATCATCTTGAACTACCATCTCAAAATCGAGTTGTTTCTTATATAGATTAGCAGAAACTACTCTAATTATCACATCATCGCCCATGGTATATCGTTTCTTAGTACGTTCTCCGATAAGTGCAAATTCTGCCTCGTCATATTCATAAAAATCATCGGTTAATGTGCGTACAGGCACCATTCCCTCACATTTATTTTCTACAATTTCAACATAAATACCCCATTGGGTTACTCCTGAAATAACACCATCGTATTGCTCACCAACATTATCTTTCATAAACTCAACTTGCTTGTACTTTATTGATGCACGTTCAGCATTAGCCGCAAGTTGCTCCATATCTGAAGAGTGCTTACACATATCTTCGTAGGTTTCTTGGCTAAATGAGTTTCCTTTATTTAAGTAATGCTCTAACATACGATGCACCATCATATCGGGATACCTACGAATGGGCGATGTAAAATGTGAGTAGTAATCGAACGACAAACCATAATGTCCAATATTCTGAGTAGAATACACAGCTTTTGCCATAGTTCTAATAGCCAAAGTTTCAACTACCGTTTGTTCCTTTTTACCTTGAACCTCAGCCAAAAGTCCGTTTATTGATTCAGCTATTTTCTTACGCGATTTTGTTTGAATTGAGTAGCCAAACCTTTTAATAAAAAATGCAAAAGCTCCAAGTTTATCATTATTAGGCTCGTCGTGAATACGATAAACAAAGGTTTTAACCAGTTTGTTTCCATCAGGTTTCCCAATAAACTCAGCAACCTTTTTATTTGCTAAAAGCATAAACTCTTCTACTAGCTGGTTGCTTTCTTTATTCTCTTTTAAATAAACCCCTATTGGCTTAGCATTATCTTCATCGAGTTTAAACTTTACCTCGCTGCGTTCAAATGCAATTGATCCAGATGAAAACCTCTTGCTACGAAACTTTTGTGCCAAATCGTGAAGCTTTAACACCTCTTCTTTTAAGTCTCCCTCCCCTGTTTCAATTATATCTTGTGCTTCCTCGTAAGTAAAGCGTCTATCTGAATTAATTATGGTTTTCCCAAACCAACTATTAATTACATGTGCCTTACTATCTATCTCAAATACAGCCGAAAAACAAAGCTTTTCCTCTTTTGGTCGTAACGAGCATATTCCGTTTGATAAGCGTTCGGGCAACATAGGCACAACCCTATCTACTAAATAAATTGAAGTTGCTCTTTCATAAGCCTCCTTCTCCAACAATGTATTTGGACGCACATAATGGGTTACATCGGCAATATGAATACCAACCTCTACATTCCCATTCGGCAACTCTTTATAAGAAAGAGCATCATCAAAATCTTTTGCATCAAAAGGGTCAATAGTAAATGTAGTAATGTCTCTAAAATCGCGTCTTTTCTTTATTTCTTCATCAGTAATTTCACCGTTAATTTTTTCTGCTGCATCAATAACTTTTTTAGGATATTCAAATGGCAAGCCAAACTCAACTAAAATAGCATGCATCTCAACATCGTTATCACCTGGCTGCCCAAGCACTGTAACAACTTCGCCAATTGGGTTTTTATGACTTTCAGGCCAATCAACAATTTTCACAATCGCTTTTTCGCCCGTTTTAGCATTATTCAGTTTATCTAGCGGAATAAAAATATCGTAAGGCATTTGATTACGCTCTGGTATTAGAAATGCAAAATGCGGTGAAACATCTATTATACCAACAAATTCTTCTCGTTTCCTTTTAACAATTTCAACAACTTCACCCTCTACATGGTTTCGCTTTTTACGACCAAAAACAAAAACCTTTACAATATCATTATGCAAGGCATGCATAAGGTGCTTTTGTGCTACAAATATATCCTTATCAATGTCGTCGGAAATTATGTATGCTGAGCCTTTAGCTGTTAAATCAACTTTACCAGTAATATATGCTCCTTGTACTTTTAATTTAAATTTACCGCGGTGCAATTCTATAAGCTCTTTTCGTTCTGTCATTTCATATAAGCAAACAGAAATTAACTTTTTAGTGTTCATGTCACCTATATGAAGATGCTTTGCTATTTGCTTATAATTCAGTGCTCGTCCTGGGTCTTCGTTAAAAATTGCGAAAATTTTATTTATTAATGTATCCTTCTTTATTCCAGCTTTATTGCTTCGAGAATTTTTTGCTTTATTCTTATTTTTATTTGGTTTTACCATTATTGTAAAGTTATTAGATTTTTAGTAGTGAGTAATGAGAATAAAAGAATATAAATAATAGAGTTTCAATTTACTAAAATTACTACTCATTGTGTTCGAATTCAGTTAAAACAATGACTTCAACTTATTTTAAGTATTCATAAATACGATTACTACAAAAGATAAAATGAAGCCAACCATAAAGCCGCTATAAACCTGTGCTTGGTTGTGCGCTTTTAAATATAAACGTGCTGTTCCTATTGCCCCTGCAATAATAATTGCAAACATTAATACAATTGTAATATTTTGTTGAAAAATATGACTGAATGAAGATATTAATCCTAAAATGCCTCCCACTCCAATCATATGGGTACTAATTTTCCATTTTAAATGAACCAATACTGCAACTACTAAGCATATTATAGATGCTAATAAAAAATGCTGTATGAAAGATGGAACGCCTACTTTTCTTAATATATAATAGCCAAAATAATAAAATACAATTGATAATAATAGTGGCAGGAGTCGCTCTTTGCGTTCGGGCATTTTATAACTAGTTAATAGCTTTTGATAATACAAAAAAGGCAATACCGATAAAGGCAATAATATTGTACTAAGTGCTGTTATTAACAGAATAGCCCTTTTCCCTTCCAAAGGCAGTAGTGATAAATACGTACCTGAATATAGTATTAACCACATACCTAAAATTGGCATAAATAAAGGATGAAATATGTAGGAAATAGCAGAGAATATTTTCTGACTCATATGGTTTTATTTAATTTACAAGGTAGGTAATAATGCAAAACAGATTGCTCATTGAAATGTTTGTTTGTAATTACAATTCTTTTCGTAAACGTGCCACAGGAATATCTAATTGTTCACGATATTTTGCCACAGTACGTCGAGCAATTTTATATCCCTTTTCTTGAAGAATCGTAGTTAGTTTTTCATCGGTTAATGGTTTCTTTTTATCCTCACCACCAATGGCCTCTGCTAATATACTTTTAACCTCGCGTGCCGACACCTCTTCGCCCGATGTGGTTTGCATTGCTTCAGAAAAAAATGATTTTAGCGACAAAATGCCAAAATCGGTTTGAATAAATTTTGAATTTGCTACTCTTGAAATTGTAGAAATATCGAGCCCAGTAATTTCGGCAATATCTTTTAATATCATTGGTTTAAGTTTCTTTTCATCGCCATCTAAAAAGAATGCTTCTTGATAATTTATAATTGCTTCCATTGTAATTAGCAAGGTGGTTTGGCGCTGTCTAATTGCATCTATAAACCATTTTGCCGAGTCTAGCTTTTGCTTTACAAAAGTAATAGTCTCCTTATCTTGCTTTGTTTTTTTTCTTTTTTTTGCGGCTAAATCCTGTAACATTTCTGAATAAGTACGGCTAACTTTCAAATCTGGCACATTCCTATCGTTCAAGCTTAACTCCATTTCCCCATCATGATTTTCCAGAACAAAATCAGGCACAATTGGTCTGTTCATTCTATCTTGAGGATCGGCATAAGAACCGCCCGGTTTTGGATTTAATCGAAGTATTTCATCGAGCGCCTGTCTTAATTCATCTTCATTTATACTTAGCCTGCTAATAATTTTATCGTAATGCTTTTTTGTAAATTCATTAAAAAAACTGGAAAGAATCTTTTCGGCCAAGGCAACAAACTTATTATCGCTTTTCTTTTTGCGTATTTGTATTAGCAAGCACTCTTGTAACGATTCTGCTCCAACTCCTGGTGGGTCAAAATCTTGAATTATATTAAGAATATTCCTTAACTGTTCTTCACTAGCTTCTATATTCATTGAAAAAGCTAAATCGTCAACAATAGCTTCAATGTCTCTACGTAAATAGCCATCGTCGTCAATATTACCAATAATATAAGCTGCCAATTTGCGATCCGTTTCATCAAGCTTTCTTAAACCTAACTGTGAGTTTAAGTTTTCGTGAAAAGTAGAACCTTGGGAAAAAGGTATCTCTTTACGTTCGTCGTCTTTAGAGTAATTTCTTGTTTGCAGTTTATATAGCGGGGTATTATCTTCTTCTGCTAAATAGTCTTCAATAGAAAATTCGTCTTGCTCTTTGGGCTCGTCAGGCAAGTTATCATCTGCTTGGTTATCCATCTCCTGCGCCCCTTCTTCTAGAGCAGGATTCTCCTCAATTTCCTTCTTTATACGCTGATTCATTTGTATAGTAGGAACCTCGAGCAACTTAATTAATTGTATTTGCTGTGGTGATAATTTTTGTAGTAATCGTTGTGATAATCGTTGTTTAAGCATCTATTTAATTCTGTTTTTAACTACTGCAATTTAAGAAAAATAAGCGATAAAAACATTGGTATTGCTTGCAAAGTACATGCCACACTTTTCGTTATGTAAACGAAAAGGGGTGTGAAACAATTTCACACCCGTTTCTCTAATCTATATCTTTTAATAAATACTAAAACTCCAGGGCAAAAGCATTTAAAAAAATAAAATGTCCACGAATTACATGAATTAACACGAAAAAATATTTAAAATCACCATTAGTTGATTTGAATTAGTGCTATTCCGTGTTAATTCGTGG
>JAUXEM010000195.1 GCA_030620515.1 Salinivirgaceae bacterium | reverse complement strand
TAGTATGAAACATCCTACCACTAATAAATAAAATAATGTGGATGGTATTAAAAAGTAAATTATGGCAAAACATATAGGATTACTAACATCGGGTGGCGATACGCCAGGATTGAATGCAGCTTTGCGTGCAATTGGAAAATCAGCAATTCGTAAGCATAACATGCAGGTAATTGGGTTTAGAGATGGCTTTCGTGGTTTAATGGAGAATAGAACTATTCGTATGGATCAGAAATTTCTTTCTGGAATATTGACTTTGGGAGGGACAATTTTAGGTACAAGTCGCGATAAACCGCATAAAATGCCAATAGGTGGTAAAATAATGGATATGACCGATGTTATTGTTGAGAATTACCATAAGCATCATCTTGATGCCTTGGTATGTTTAGGTGGTGGTGGAACGCAAAAGAATGCTTTTCAGTTAATGAAAAAGGGATTGAATGTAATTACTTTGCCAAAAACAATTGATAATGATGTTATGCATACCGATATGACATTTGGATTTGACACTGCACTTGGCATTGCTGTTGATGCCATTGACAGGTTGCATAGTACAGCACATAGTCATCATAGAATTATTGTTGTGGAAATCATGGGGCATCGTGCTGGTTGGTTAGCATTAGGTGCAGGTGTTGCTGGTGGAGCCGATGTGATTCTAATACCTGAAATACCTTACGATATAAATGTAGTTGCTGAATCTATTTTGAACCGAGCCAGAAATGGCAGCCCGTTTAGTATTGTTGCAGTTGCCGAAGGTGCGTTATCGCAAGAGACGCATGGCAAGCTTTTTTCGGTAATAGATAAGCTTAATAAAACAGATGTAAAAGACGAGAAACAGAAGTTAAAGGCTGAAATTAAAAAAATAAAATCAGAGTCGAAGAAAACCACCATGGAAGTTGCTGAGCAGCTTGAAGCCATGACAGGGCTAGAGGCTAGGGTAACTATTTTAGGACATTTGCAACGAGGAGGTACGCCGAGCGCTGCTGATCGTTTATTGGCTACTCGACTTGGTACAGCTTGTGCCGATTATATTATGCAAGGCAAATTTGGTGTTATGGTAGCTGCACGAGGAGCAGAAACAACAATTGTTAAACTCGAAGACGTAGCCGGAAAAACTAAATTAGTACCACCTGATCATATTTGGATTGATAGTGCGCGAGCTGTTGGAACCTGCTTGGGTGATTTCTAACTGATTGAAAATACTAACCTAGAGTAGGTATATTTCTATTATAATCTTCGTATTTAATAAAAAGGTCAACTTATGTCCGATCTTTCTTATGGTGCTTTATTTTCTAGATGATTGGATACTTCGGTAACTTCGGCTTTGGATGAGCCCTTTACAAATGAACCATCAGGTAGAGCGGTAAATGTTCATGCAGAAGATTACGTAGCTGATTAAGAAGGTTTTGGATTATTTAAGTGTTATGCTATCAAGTAAAGTAGTATTGATTTGAATGATTAATACGGTTTTTTCTTTCTGACACTATTTAGAGATAAAAAAGTCTAAAAGTATTTAATATTGAATTGAACAGCTGTGTCTTTTTTTTGTTAAAAGAGAATGTGATTAATAATATTATTGAAAAGTATACTTATGGAAATTGAAAAAATAACAAGTCAATTAATTGAGATTGGTGTAGAGTATGGTCCAAAACTATTAGGAGCGATTGCAGCATGGGTAATAGGAGGGTGGATTATTAGAGCTGCGACACGAGGCGTTGGTAATGTGATGGACAGAAGCAAGTTCGATGCTTCTCTTAAACCATTTTTGAAAAGCATGGTTAATATTGTATTAAAAGCAATGCTTGTAATTAGTGTTCTTGGGATGCTAGGTGTCCAGATGACGTCATTTGTTGCTATTCTGGGTGCCGCAGGTTTGGCAATAGGTTTAGCTCTTTCTGGTACTCTGCAAAATTTTGCTGGTGGAGTTATGATACTTATATTTAAACCGTTTAAAGTTGGAGATGTAATTGATGCACAGGGCTATTTGGGTAGTATAAGCGAAATACAGATTTTTAATACTATTATGGTTACACCAGATAATAAAACCATTATAATTCCTAATGGTGGCTTATCTACATCTTCTCTTACAAATTATTCAACCGAAGAAAAAAGAAGAGTAGACTGGACAGTAGGAATAGCTTATGGTGATGATGTGGATAAAGCTAAAGCAGTTATAAAAAAACTTGCTGATTCTGATGACAGAATTTTAAATGAGCCAGAAATATTTATAGCAGTCTCGGAATTAGCAGATAGTAGTGTGAATTTTGCAGTGCGAGCATGGGTTAATTCCGCCGACTATTGGGATGTGTTTTTTGCCATGAATGAAAATGTATATAAAACCTTTGGCAAAGAGGGGTTAAATATTCCTTTTCCTCAGATGGATGTTCATATTCAAAAATAGAATTTTACTATTGTATGTAATACCTAATATTCACAAGTAGTTATTCAAGATCTTGATAGAGAGGGCTTGACTTATAAATTTTAGGCGAAGTATTTAAGCTGCAAGGCGCTATTAATAAACCAATTGAACACTCGTTCTATATATTTAAGGTAAAACAAAAAACGGGATAAATATTATCCCGTTTTTTTGTTATTTTATTTTAAAATTCTTTATTTCTTTAGACCGCTAATCTGTTCTTCTATTGCTTTTATTTTTGCTTCGGCATCTTCTTTTTTCTTGTTTTCAATGGCAACCACTTTTTCAGGTGCTCCACTTACAAACTTTTCGTTGCTAAGTTTACCCATAACACCTTTTAAGAATCCTTGATGTCTGGCTAACTCTTTTCCAAGTTTCTCTAATTCAGCTTCAACATCAATGTTATCGCCAAGTGGAATAAAGAATTCGCTGGTTTTAACCATAAATGCTGCTGCATTATCAACTTTTGTTTCTACTATTTCAATAGCAGAAAGGCTTCCCATTTTTGTAACTACAGAATTGAATTTGCTGTTATAGCCATCTTTACCTGCTTTTACATTTAGAACAAGTTGATCTTTATATGAAATATTTCGTTCTTTACGAACCGTGCGAATTTCAGAAATTGCTGATTTTGCATCTTCAAATTGAGAAAGCATTACAGCATTGTATTTTTCTATTTCAGGCCATTGTGCAAGCATAATACAATCTTTATCTTCGCGCTCATTAATAAGGTGCCAAATTTCTTCGCTTATAAATGGCATAAATGGATGTAATAATTTTAATAGCTTTTCAAAAATTGCAATTGATGCATTATAAGTAGCTTTATCGCAAGGTTTCTGGTAAGCTGGTTTTGCTATTTCAAGATACCACGATGAAAAATCGTCCCAGAATAAACGGTAAACTGACATTAAAGCATCTGATAAACGGAACTTATCAAAATGATCGTTCAATGTTTCTAATGTTTCGTTTAACTTGGCATTCATCCAATCAATACCGGCTTTTGATGAATCTGGCTGTTCTATTGTAGTGTCAACTTCCCAGCTTTTCACTAAACGAAAAGCATTCCATATTTTATTGGAGAAGTTACGTCCTTGTTCTGTTAGTGATTCGTCAAATAGTAAGTCGCCACCGGCAGGTGAACATAACAACATACCAACACGAACGCCATCGGCTCCATATTTTTTAATCAAGTCTAGCGGATCAGGTGAATTGCCTAATGATTTAGACATTTTACGACGTTGTTGATCACGTACAATGCCAGTGTAATAAACATTTTTAAAAGGTATATCTTTTCTATACTCTTTACCTGCAATTATCATACGAGCTACCCAAAAGAACATAATTTCAGGTGCTGTTACTAAATCATTGGTAGGGTAGTAGTAGTTAATTTCTTCGTTATCCGGATTTTTAATGCCATCGAAAACAGCTATTGGCCATAACCAGCTACTAAACCAAGTATCCATTACGTCACTTTCTTGTCGCAAATCAGTAATAGTTAAATTGGTATTGCCAGTTTTTTTAATCGCTAATTCTAAAGCTTCTTTGGCTGTTTTTGCAATTACAAATTCGTTCGAATTTGGTAAATAGTATGCAGGTATTCTTTGTCCCCACCATAATTGCCTACTAATACACCAATCTTGAATGTTTTCCATCCAGTGTTTGTATGTGTTTTTAAATTTAGCTGGGTGAAATTTAACTTCATCATTCATTACAGCATCTAGTGCTGGTTTCGAAAGATCTTGCATGTTCAGAAACCACTGCATCGATAATTTTGGTTCAATTACAGCGTTAGTTCTCTCTGAGCGACCAACTTTATTTCTATAATCTTCAATTTTCACCACTGAGCCTGCTTTTTCTAAATCAGGCATAATTTCTTTTCGAGCTTCAAATCTATCTTTACCAATATATAGTTGAGCATTTTCGCTTAATGTACCATTGTCGTTAAAAATATCTATGCTGTCTAAACCATGACGATTGCCAATTTCATAATCGTTAAGGTCATGCGATGGTGTTATTTTTAAACAACCTGTACCAAATTCCATATCAACATAATCGTCTTCAATAATTGGAACTGAGCGGTTAATCAATGGAACTAAAACACGCTTACCTTTTAGGTGAGTAAAGCGTTCGTCGTTTGGATTTATACAAACGGCTGTATCTCCTAAAATTGTTTCGGGTCTGGTAGTTGCAATAGTTACAAACTCTTCTTCGCCCTCAATTTTGTAGCGTAAATAATATAGTTTTGAGTTTTCTTCAGTATGTATAACCTCTTCATCTGATACGGCTGTTTGTGCATCAGGATCCCAGTTTACCATTCGTACACCACGGTAAATTAGTCCTTTGTTAAAGAGGTCTATGAATGTGTCAATAACACTTTCGTAGTAACCTTCGTCCATAGTAAAGCTTGTGCGATCCCAATCGCACGATGCACCAAGCTTCTTTAGTTGTTCCAAAATTATTCCACCATGTTTTTCTTTCCATTCCCAGGCATGCTCCATAAATTTATCACGTGTAAGTTGTGATTTATCTATGCCTTCTTCTTTAAGTTTTGCTACTACTTTTGCTTCAGTAGCAATGCTAGCATGGTCTGTTCCTGGAACCCAACATGCATTTTTCCCTTGCATTCGAGCGCGACGTACTAAAATATCTTGAATGGAATTATTAAGCATATGACCCATGTGCAATACTCCTGTAACATTAGGTGGAGGTATTACTATAGTATATGGTTCACGTTTGTCTGGAGTTGATTTGAAAAGTTTGTTGTCCATCCAGTATTTATACCATTTATCTTCGGTACTGGTAGGGTCATACTTTGTGGCTAATTCCTGATTACTCATTATTCTGTTTATTACAAATTATTAAAAGGCACTACAAGTTTATAACATCTTGTAGTAAAATAGCTTGCAAAAATAACAAATGCCTTTGAGTAATGAATGTATTTACCTAGAAAGATTTGCTAAACTTTTAAGAATTGTGAATTTTATGAATAGTATGTATAGAAACTTACTATTTACCATGTATCATCAGAATCTTCTTGCTCTTGAGGTTTGTTCTTTTCAACCAAATTGGTCAAGTATAATTGTAAATCCTCTTGAGTATTGTCATTAAATAGTCCAATAAATCTTTTGATAGGGTTGTTTTCTATTATTTCTTCTGACATTCTAATTGCTGTTTTTCCCTGTACATCAACAAGCATAATGGACCGCATTCTTTCTTTTCCATCATTGTCTACAATAATTCGAATATAATCTGTAGCCGCAGTAACTTGTGTCATTAACAATACAGAATCACCATTTGTGTAGTACTCTTTCCAAGCATCCATGCCGTCAATTTGATCCACTTGAACCATTGTGTCCAAGTTATTTCTCCATGCAGGCTCTTCCCAATGGTTGGTAATATCGGCTAAAATGAAAAAGTACATTTTGTCGATAAAAGCTTTTTCAGTAACTATTTTTTCCTTAGGTAAAAATAAGCCTACTAATAGCGGAGAAGCAATTAGCATGACTAAAATTCCTAATGTTTTATATTTAGATTTCATATATAGTTATCAACTTTTCATTAAATATAAAAATAATATACGATTTACGGAAATAAATGCTACGAGTTGCTTCTTTAAGCCTGTATTTACGTTAAATACCAAATAAACTCCATAAATCAACCTGCTTGTTGTATGGAATCCAATTTAACAGAATCTATTTTTTGTCTATTATCAGGGTAAAATATGTTTAATATTGCTTTGGTACTTACCTGTGAGCTGCTACTACGATTTTTTAATACAATAATGGTTGTGGTGTCTTTAGGAATTCTAATTAATAGTGATTTATAGCCATGCCACCATCCAGCGTGAAAAAGAATTTTTGTTGTGTCAGCTTCCCAATTAAACATTCGCCAACCATAACCATAATTCGATTTAAAGTGTATGGGTTTACCCATAGGTGCAAATGCTAATGCTGCGGTGTCAGGGTGTAAAATTATATTTTTATATAGTCCTTGATCCCATTTAAAAAGATCCTGACCACTACAGTAAATTCCCTTGTCGCCTAATACTCCATCCAAGTAATTGTCTTCCGCTAATATCCATCTACGTAAGTATCCTTTTGTTTTGCTAAATATATCTCCATGTTGCTTTCCTTGATAGATAAATGAGTTATTCATTCCTAAGGGAGTAAATATTTCTTTTTTAATATACTCTGCATAGCTCATTTCTGAAACTTGCTCAATAATGGCAGCTAAAACCGCATAGCCAGTATTACTATAGTGGTATCTTCTATTAGGTGAATAGTAGGCTTCTGGGAATTTTTTAATCATTTCATTTATTACATCAATATTTGATATAGTTGTGTCGGCTGTGGTTGGTATGTGTTGTAAGAAGTAATGATAATTGGGTAAGCCAGATCGGTGTACTAATAATTGATGTATGCTAATGTTTTTATATGGAAACTTGGGGAAAAATTTCTGGACACTATCTGTTAAATTAAGTTTGCCTTTTTCATATAGTTGAAGAATAGCAATTGCTGTAAATTGTTTTGATACTGATGCTAATTGAAAACTAGATTC
>JAUXEM010000298.1 GCA_030620515.1 Salinivirgaceae bacterium | reverse complement strand
TACAGCACAGAAGATTTAAAGGACTATAGTGTTTTTAATTTTATTAGCGACGATGAACAGAATGATTTTGAAGACATATGGAATATAGTTGTTAATGGAGAACCATATCAAATGCAATCCAAACTTAAAACAAAATCGGGCAAGCTAAAGTGGTTCGATATAACATATACTGCTGCTAGAAATATGTACGATGAAGTATCTAAAATTATATCGATAGCAAATGATATTACCGAGCAAAAAGAAATGGAACTTCTTACTAAGAAACAAAACGACTTGCTTAAAGAGCACGAAGAAAAACTAAAAGCTAGTGAAATTGATCTGCAAAAACGCCTAGACGCAACCAAAAAAGAAGTTAAACTACAATTTCAAGAAATTGAGAAAGTAAAAATTAGAAATGAAAAAACTTTGGAAGGAGCGCATGATGCTATACTTACAATAAACCAAGATGGAAATATTGAATTCTTTAATAGAGCTGCTGAAAGTTTATGGGAGTATCCGAGAACAATGGTTTTAGGTAAAAATATTACCATGCTATTTAATAACGTTAAAAAAGAAGAAAATGAATTCCTCTATACTCTTTTGCATCCTGAACAAAGAAAAGTAATTGGTACGCGTAAAGAGGTTAGTATAAAAACCAAAAATGGTGATGAAATACCTGTTATTATACTTTTAGCTGGAGCTAAAGTTCAAAATGAATATACTTATACTGCATTTATTCAAAATATTGAAGTTGAATTATTCTAAATACAGGGCTAACGCATTTAAAAAGCACAACCACTAATTTCACTAATTAACACGAATAAAAATCAACTAAAGTTGATTTATTCATAAGTTTTTTATGTTAATTAAATTAATTCGCAGTCATAATCATTGTTTTTATCTTAAATGCGGTAACCCTGATTCTAAATAGTATTTCTTTAGAAACACCAAATACTGCACCTGCCTACAGCAGGTAGGTTACACTCGTCTGAATGACTATGTTGGGTAGGTTTGTCTTAGATATTGCAAAAGCCACTTAAAAAACAAGTAGTTTTCAAAAAGGCAATAAATACATGATTTAGAATCTTTAACTGTCAAAAAATATTATAAACGGAGCAAAATAATTTTATATTTGCTCCGTTTTTTATAGATAACAAACAGAATAATTAAATGAACAGAATAATAATATACATAGTTGTTATAATTGTAGCAACAATAACCTTCTCTTGTCAAGATCAGGTTAAGTTTACTAGCGATAGTGGTGCAAAGCTATCCTTTTCGACAGATACAGTGCATTTCGATACTGTTTTTACAACCATTGGTTCTACAACAAAACAATTTCGAATTTATAATCCAAATTCAAATGCAATTAAAACTGACATTAAACTAGCAGGTGGTTCCGGTTCTTATAGATTAAATATTGATGGCATGGCAACCAATCAGGTAAATGATTTGGAAATTATGGGGAAGGATAGTGTTTATATTTTTATTGAGGTAAATGTGGATCCGCAAAATTCGAATTCGCCGCTTGTAATAACCGATTCTATAGAGTTTGCTACCAATGGAAACATACAAGACGTTAAGCTAGTTGCTTACGGACAAGATGTGAATTTATTTGATGGAGAAACATTAAAGAATGATACAACATGGACAAATAACAAACCTTATTTAATATACAACTCAGTACTTGTTGATAGCCTTAAAACTTTAACTATTGAAGCTGGTGCTCAAATTCATTTTCATCCTAATTCTAGTTTATTAGTAAAAGGAACTCTAATTGCAAATGGCGCAAAAGATGAATTAATTATTTTTCAAGGAGATAGACTTGATGCCGATTATAAAGACTCACCAGGACAATGGGGTGCAACATTTTTTGATAATAATGGTAACCCTATAATACTAGGTGGTATTCATTTATTACAAGGGAGCTTAAATAACAATATAAATTATACCGAAATTAAAAATGCCAACATAGGTATCCAAGTAGATTACTATAACGAAACATCTAATAAGCCGACTCTAGAAATTACTAACTCTGTAATTAAAACGATGTCGTTAATTGGTATTGAAGCAAGAACTACAAGTTTACGTATGATTAATACAGTTGTGGCAAATTGCGGATATTATTGTATGCGCTTAATGTATGGGGGTAGTTATGAATTTTACCACTCAACATTTGCAAACTACTACCCTTCAAATTTTGGAGGAAGAAGTGGTGAAGCTGTTGTTTTTAACAACTATTATAAAGCAAACGAAGAAGTTACTCTAATTCCTTTCAGCGCAAAATTTGGCAATTGCATTCTTTATGGTAATAAATCAGTAGAAAACGAATTAATAATTGATATGTATCCTGAATCAGCCTCAACATTCGAATATGAATTTGACTATTGCATGCTTAAACTTGGAAAAGAGTTTGACACTAGTGATGAGACAATTTACAAAAATATTATTCGTCACCCTGACTCATTGCCACGCTTTGTTGATACTGATTTGGGTAACTTTCGTTTAGATACACTCTCGGCAGCAAAAGATAAAGGATTGTCGGTTTATGGAGATGAATTTCCTTTAGATTTAGATGGGAATAATAGAACTATTGACCTAGGACCTGACTTAGGTGCTTACGAAAGAATAGAAAACCAATGGTAAACTCAGTTAAAAAGATAGCTTTAACCCTAACTGTTTTTGCAATATATTTCGCACCTATTATTGCTCAAGAAACTGGTCTACCATCTGAAATTAGTAAAATTATTGAAGCCCCAAGATATATGAGGCTTATGTTCTACAATTGCGAAAACCTTTTCGATATTTATGACGATAGCTTAATCAACGATGAAGAATTTTTACCTGATGGCGTTAAATATTGGAATAGCTACCGATATTATACTAAACTTACTCAAATAAGCAAAGTAATTACCGCTGTTGGTGGATGGGTAGCCCCTGAAATTGTTGGGCTTTGCGAAATAGAAAATCGTACTGTTTTAAATGATCTAACCTCCAAAACACAATTATACCAATTCAACTATAAAACAATTCATAAAGAATCGCCCGATAAGCGAGGAATTGATGTAGCATTACTTTATCAACCAAAAGCATTTACTCCAATTCATACAGAATTTATAGAGGTAGTTTTCCCTGGCATTAACCCCCGAAGCACAAGAGATATACTGTATACAAGAGGCTTAACCAGTCAAAATGACACGCTGCATATATTTGTAAACCATTGGTCCTCACGTTGGGGAGGTCAGCTAGAATCAGAAGATAGAAGAGTATTTACAGCATC
>JAUXEM010000068.1 GCA_030620515.1 Salinivirgaceae bacterium | reverse complement strand
TATCATAACTAATCTCGTTGGCAACAAACGAATAAACCATTAATGTACAGGCAAATGCTATTGACAAACCTAAAACGTTTAACCCAAACCATTTTTGGTTCTTTTTTATGCGGCGTAAAATGATGCTTATATTCATAGTTGTAAATTTTTATCACATTCCAATACAAAATACTCCAAATCAATAGTTTTCTGTTTTCATCACTTCAAGTTTTATTCTCTGATCTCCCTTTCCCCTACTTTTATTTATATGTAACGTTTTCAATTGGATTTTTATTTGCAACCCTTAACAAAAGCCATCCAACTGTAATTAATGTAAGAAGAACAGGTAATATTATTGACAAAAGCAATATTAAATAACTAATTTGAATATGGTAAGGGTAACCATTAAGCCAATAACTCATAACCCACAATGCTATAGGTGTTGCCAATAAAGAAGCCCAGATAAGTTGTTTTAATAATTTTTTTATTAGACTAACTAATATATTTATTGATGATGCTCCCATGATTCGGCGAATTGCAAGTTCTTTCATTCGCTTTTTAAGTTGATAAATTGTTAGAGCTAATAAACCCATGAGACTAATTAATATTGCAACAATACTCCCAAACCCTACAATTCTCATTACCTGACTTTCATTATCATAAAAACCATTAATTATGTCATTAATAAATTGATATTTTGGCACATAATCAGGATCATGTTCTTTAATGATATTAACTATCTTTTTACGTGTGTTTTCCGATAAGTTTGAATTTAAACGTATATTAATATTCCAAAACCTTAAACCTCTACAGGATAGCTCCATTGGGTTAACTTTTGATTTTGCTCCTTGGTGCATAAAATCAGACACCACACCAATAACTCGCATGGGAAAATCAAACATATCGACTATTTTTTCACTATGCTCATCAATACCAAGCATATCAGCTGCCGATTCATTTAATATTATCACATCATCTTTACCAAGCTCGTCGGGTCTAAAAAAACGACCCCATTGCAATTCAAATTTATACAATTTACAAAACCCCGGATACACCCTATACTCATCAATAGACTTGCCGGCATCATCAGATGCACCATATAATTTAATACCTTGTCCGCTAGGACCACTACCTATTGTATGCAAACTAAATGCAACATCTTCAACCTCGGGAATTTCTAATAATTGACTCTCTATACTTTGAGAATGCAAATAAATATCTCTATTAAAATTTGTAAAAGACACTACATTATGTAGATTTAATCCTAACGGTTTTTTTTTCAAAAACTCTAACTGATAGCGTACAGTTAATAAACTAAATAGAAGAAAAACAACTATAGCAAATTGAAAAATTACTATAGATGGTGTTAACATTCGCTTACTATTAGTATTTGCATTATTATTTTTTAGCACATCAATTGCAGTACTTTTTGATAAAACATAAGCAGGATAAGCTCCTGACATAATTGATGTTACTATCCAAAAAGAAAGTAATGTGAAAAATCCTGACAAAGTAAAAATTGAGCTAATTAGTAACGGGCGCTGTACAAAACTATTAAAAATAGGAAGTATTACAGTAAGCAAACCAACTGATACTATTATTGCTATTAGGTTTTGCAACAGAGACTCGTACAGTAATTGTTTTTTTAATGATGATATTGAGGCGCCAATAACTTTTCGCATACCAAGCTCTTTAATTCTATTTTGCCCCATTACAATAAACAAGTTAATACAGTTTACTGTAGCCATAAGTAAAATAATTAAGGCTATAACAGCAACCAAAATATTTTTTTTAACATCTCCTTTGGGTGACAAATCAAAATCAGATTTTGTGTATAAATGCAAATCCAAAAGGGGTTCAATAAACGAATCAAATGTGGCATTAAAATCTGAGAATCTATCTTGTAATAACTCTTTATGCTTACTATTAAACTTATTATAAAAAGCATTGATATTTGTATTTGGCGCTAACAAAAAATATGTAAAAAACTCCAACCCTCCTAAATACATAAGGTTATCATAAGCTTGCATGGGTAGTATTACCTGATATGTAAAATGTGAGGTAGCAGGCAAATCTTTTGTAACACCTGAAATGGTTAATACTTTAGTATCAATAACTATAATTTTACCTATAGGATTTATATTACCAAAAACTTTTTGTGACAGCGACTCTGCGATAACAACTGATTTTGAGTTTAATAGTGCATTTTGGGGTGAGCCATAAACAAAAGGTATTTTAAATACCTTGAAAAAAGTACTATCGGCATATAGCATTTTATTGCCTGCAAATAAGAGTGTTTCAATTTTAATTTGACTTGTCCACATTTGAAATACCTGAACAGATGCCTCTATTTCAGGAAACTGTGGAGCAAGTTCGGTATGGGCTTTTCGTAAGCTTATAGGCAAAAATTCATTATTATTTCCTTCTATCCAAGTTGTATTAAGCCGCACAATTCGATCAGAATTTTCAAAATGCTTATCGTAGCTTGTTTCGTACGAAACATATAACCAAAGCAATATACATACTGCAAACCCTATTGACATACCAATAGTATTTGTGACAATAATAAGTCTGCTTTTAACAAAAATACGTAAGGTAAATTTTAAGTGTTTTAACATTGCTAATTCCTTATAAATTATTTTAACGAATTACTTTTCTTCCTCAACTAAGCCATCAACCAAATTAATAATTCTATTTCCGTATTTTGCAAATTCTTTGTTATGTGTAACCTGAATAATAGTTATTCCCTCTGCATTAAGTTTTTTAAGTAAATCCATAATCATTATGCCTTGGTCGGTATGTAAATTACCTGTTGGCTCATCGGCTAAAAGTAATTTTGGCTTTCCGGCAACTGCTCTAGCAATTCCTACCAATTGTTGTTGTCCACCTGAAAGCTGTGAAGGAAACAGGTCTTTTTTATCACCTAGATTAAACTGTTCAAGCAAATTAGCAATTATGGTTTTTCGCTCTCTGTTTTTTATTCCTTTATAGATAAGTGGTGTTTCAATATTTTCATAAACAGTCATCTCTTCAATTAAATGATAGGCCTGAAAAATAAACCCAATATGATTTCTATGGTAATCTACTTTCTTTTTCTCCTTGATATTGGACATTGAATCATCGTAGAATCGGTATTCTCCTTCTGATGGTTCATCGAGCAAACCTATAATATTTAATAGAGTTGACTTACCAGCACCACTAGGACCCATTATACTAACAAATTCACCTTCTTTAATAGTTAGATTTACACTTTTTAAAACAAATGAACGTTGTTTTTTTACTTCGTAATACTTATTAATCTCTTTTAAATTTATCATAAGATGATTTTTTAGTTATTCGTTCTTATTTATGCATACTACATGCCATATAATCTATGTTGCTATATTTCAAGACAATACCGGTTTATAAAATTAGCGTATTGTAAAATATTTTTACAGGTATTGTTTGATAATTTGACATTATACAGTTGTTTCTTCCTTGTATCCACATAAATAACAAATAATACCCATTAGATAATAGAGTTAATTGCGGCGCGACTTCATTAATGCAAGTGATACTAAAAGAACACAAAACACTCATTTGCAACATAGTCGCACTGCAATTTGAAAAAAAAACGGAGCAGGCCCGCAGAGTTAATGTTGTTTCAAAAATACAGCTTAGCATATTTGGATTATTAAATCATTTTATTGAATATAGGTTTGGATTATTAAATTATTTAACCAATTATATGTTTGGATTATTAAATTCTTTGATTTACTTTTAGTCTAAAATTATAAATAAATTGTAATGAACCGTTTTATAGACACCGATTTTCTTAATTGGAAAAATAACAAAAGACGCAAACCATTACTTGTTCGCGGAGCAAGGCAAATTGGAAAAACTTACTCCATAAAACAATTTGGCAATGAACATTTTAATAGCTTTGTGACTATTGATTTTGAAAGAAATAAAAATATTATAAAAATATTTGAAACGGATTTAGACCCCAAGCGCATTATAAGAGATTTAGAATTTATTCTGAATAAAAAAATAACCAGCAAGAACACCTTGCTCTTTTTTGATGAAATACAAGAGTGCCCGCAAGCAATTATAGCCCTGCGGTATTTTTACGAAGAAATGCCCGACTTACATGTTATTGCCGCAGGTTCATTATTGGAATTTGCGTTAAGCTCACTTTCCTTTCCTGTTGGTCGAATTCAGATACTAAATATGCACCCTATGACTTTTCCTGAGTTTTTAATGGGTGTTAATTATATAGATGCTGCGAAAATAATATTATCTGAGCCAATAAAATTATCCGAAACAATTCATGAACATCTAATAAACCAATTACGAATTTATTTTTTTGTAGGTGGAATGCCCGAATGCGTAGCAACTTACAAAGAAACAAATTCAATTAAAGAAGCACATGATGTTCAGAATGAAATAACAAGCACATATAAAATGGATTTTCCTAAATATCAACCAAAGGTTAATACCGATTGCCTTGACATGGTATTTAGTTCAGTGGCAATAGGTACAGGAAAACAATTGAAATATAGCAGTTTAGCCGAAGGTTATTCAAACCCTACCATAAAAAAAGCATTTGAAACATTACGCCTTGCAAGGCTGTTTTTCAAAGTATCGTCTTGTAATCCACCTGAATATCCTTTGGGCGTTTCGGCTTCCGAAAAAAAATTCAAAACTGTTTTTCTTGACATTGGACTAATGCAAAATTTAAGCGGGATAAAAACAGAATTGGGATTTTTAGAAACAAAATTACTCAATATATACAAAGGTGCACTTGCAGAACAATTTATAGGTCAAGAATTTTTAGCCGCTCAAAATAACGAACTCTATTACTGGAGCCGAGATGCAAGAAACAGTCTGTCGGAAGTTGATTATTTAATAACAAAGCAAAATAAAATAGTGCCGGTTGAAGTAAAAAGTGGAAGCTCTGGTCGATTAAAAAGCATGCATCTGTTTTTGGAAAAATATTCATCAGATTATGGAATAGTATTTTCCACCAGACCCTACCAAGAACTACCCGACCAGAAACTAAAATTCATTCCTTTATATTATGCATACTCAGTTGCAAAATTATGATTAGCACTTGACAAAAACATTTATTCATAGCGCAGTGCCTCAACCGGATTACGCCTTGCCGCCCTATACGTTTGCCAGCTTACTGTTAACAAAGCTATTCCAAACGCAAGGCAACCTGCCAAAGCAAATACCCACCAACTTAGTGTGGTTTTGTAGGCGAAATTTTCGAGCCATTTATTCATTATAAAGAATGCAAGTGGACTAGCAATTATAAATGCAATAATTACCCATTTAATAAAACTCTTATTCAACATTGCCATCACTTCAAATATTCTAGCTCCATTCACCTTACGAATACCAATCTCTTTAATACGGTATTCGCACATAAATAGAACCATCCCTAGGGCTCCAATAATTGACACAAAAAGAGATATTAAACAAAAAATAAAAATCATTTTTGCCTGTTTTTCAGTGCTTTTATATTTTTGGTCAAGACTCTTGTCGAGAAATTGATAATCGAATGGGAACTGTTTTTCAAACTTATTGTAGGTTTCTTCTATGTGTTTTAAAGTGCTAGATACATCGGTTCCTGATATTTTCAAACTTAATCTGTTATGTCGTGTTTTGGTAAGCCAAAAAGCCATAGGCTGAATATTTTGGTACAACGAAGCAAATTTTATATCCTTAACAACTCCAATAAGTTCCCCTTCAAAACCAAATCCGGGAATCAGTTTTCCAAGAGCATTATCTTGCCATCCAAATGTTTTTATAGCAGTTTCGTTAAAAATAAATTTATCCTCATCTGCATTAATGTTAGATGAAAATGTACGCCCTTCCACTATATCAAAGCCCATAAAATCTAAATAGCGCTCATCAATAGGCCAGCACTTAAAATTTACTGTCTTTCCATCCACATCGCGCCCCCATCCCATTCCAACGCCTCCCGGAACAAACTGCGAAAAAGCGTAATTACTAATTTTAGGATTGTTTAAAAGCTCATCTACAAAAGCTTGTTCTTGTTTTCTAATATCCAATGTGGTTTCAATAACTACAATATTATCTTTTTCAAATCCTAAATCATAATTTTTAACAAAATCAATCTGTTTTTCTATAAATAGAATTCCTATTATTAAAATAATGGAGATAGTATATTGAATTACCGTTAAAGCCTTTCCTACTTTTCCTTTTTGTGCCGAAAAAGGAATTAAACCCTTTAAGGCTGAGGCAGGATTTACCTTGGTTATTAATCTGGACGGAAAAAATGAAACGACTATTCCTGCAATTATCAATAATATAAAAACACTTACCAACAATAGTTTATACTCATAAAACTGAACCGTAAAACCGAGTAAATTGGGCATTAATGCAACCAATAAAACACATATTAGCAATGCAAAGGCAAATGATATTGTAGTTAAGACAACAGATTCTGCCATAGACAGCACTAATAATCGTTTTCGCGATTCACCCACAACACTTCTTATGTTTACAGATTTTATAAGCTTGGGAGCATTGGCAAAAGCAAAATTCAGATAATTTACAAATGCCATTAGTAATATAAGGAAAGAGATAAGTATTAAAGTATTTACAAAGGGCTTATTTCCTGTTCCTGTATTTGCATTAAAATGAAGATTAGCTAAAGGAATAAATTCAAAATTAACCTTATTAAACTCACCGCCACCAAGGGTTTCCTTTATAGTTTGATTTTCATTAATTTTTGTATTCAATTCCTTGAAATTTGTATTGGCTGTTATGGTATAAAAATGATTAAAACTCCATTCCGTCCAATCATTTATCCATATATCGGTAGGGAAAGAACAAAAAGCACCATAATTTTTAAGAGAACTATTAGCCGGTAAATTGTAATAAACCGCTTCAACATAATATGGGGTGTCAAAGTTGCGAAAAATAGTTTTCCCCACAGGGTTCTCGTTACCAAACATGCGATAAGCAGCTTTCTCTGATAATATTATTTTATTCTTACCACGTAAGGGGTGTGGGTTACCTGTTTTAATATTTACGGTAAAAATATCGGTAAAGGTAGAATCGACACCCCGTGTTTTAATATCATAACTTTTGGCTATACCTTTTTTTGAATATGTACTACCCCTATATGCAAAAGAGCATAAGCTTTTTAATTCAGGAATATTTTCATCTAATAAATCGGCCAATGGGTTGGGTAAAAGAGTTGAGGTATATGGTTCTCCATTATTAACTCCCTTAATACTTAACATGTAAATATTTTGGTGCTTAGTATTGTTATGGTCATAAGTTAGCTCATTTACAATGTAAATAGTAAGTAGAATAAATGCTGCAAACGAAATGGTTAATCCAAAAATATTAAAGGCTGTTATCCTACCCGATTTATTTAGGCTTAAAAGTATTGTTTTTAAATAATAACTAATCATGTTCTTATGTTTAAAGGTAAAAAACTCATTTTCAAATTACTGCATTATTTCATTGCTTTATTTTCTACAATATCCCTGACTATTACTCTCCAAAGGTTTTTCTGCCTTCATTTTTCCGTTCTCCGTTCTTCCATAAAATATTGTCCACTAATTACTGTTTGTTTAATTCGGTCTCCAGTCTCCCTTCTCTATTTCTCATTTACTTTCTCTACAATAACCTGCCCATCTAATAAATTAATAGTACGGTGGGCAAAGCCTGCATCGCGGTCGCTATGCGTTACCATTACAATGGTTGTACCCTCTTTATTTAATTCTGAAAGTAGGTTCATTACCTCAATACCATTCTTAGAGTCGAGATTACCAGTAGGTTCATCGGCAAGTATTAATTTGGGGTTTGCTACTACCGCTCTAGAAATAGCTACTCTTTGCTGTTGTCCACCCGAAAGTTGTTGGGGAAAATGCTTTGCACGATGCCCAATTTTCATGCGTTGCAATACTGCCTCAACTCGTTCTTTACGTTCTTTAGCTTTCATGTTCAGATAAACAAGAGGTAGCTCCACATTTTCATATACATTTAGTTCATCAATTAGGTTAAAACTTTGGAATACGAACCCAATATTTCCTTTTCGAAATTTAGTACGATCCTTCTCCTTTAGCTTAGCAACTTGAGTTCCATTAAACTGGTATCCACCATCGGTTGGATTATCTAACAAGCCAATTATATTCAACAAGGTTGACTTTCCACAACCTGATGGGCCCATAATTGCAACAAACTCACCAGTTTTTACATTTACATCTACCCCATTTAATGCGAAGGTTTCTATCTCTTCGGTACGGAATACTTTTGTTAATTTTTCAGTACGTATCATAATTCTATTCCTTTTATTTTATTTTAATCTTTGTGAAGCTTCGCGATTTCTTTGCAACACTTTGCGTGATAGCTTTTACGCTAAGATGCACAAAGCTTACGCTAAGTTTCGCTAAGCAAAATTCTTTAATTTAAAACAAGTCTTTCATTATCGCCAAACATATCATATCCACTAGTAATTACTTTTTCTCCAGGGGTTAGTCCTTCAATTAGCTCATAGTATTTTGGATTTTGGCTACCAATCTTAATCTCGCGCTTTTCGGCAAATTTTCCATCTTCACTTACTACAAATATCCATTGTCCGCCTGTTTCTTGAAAAAAGCTACCTCGTGGCAAAAGCAACGATTCTTTAGGGTTTCCTAATTGCAGGCGAGTATAATAGGTTTGTCCGGTACGCATATTTTCTGGGTTTTCACCAACAAATACCATTTCTACATCGAATCTTCCGTTTCTAACATCGGGCAATACTTTACGAATTTTAAGTTGGTATTCCTGCCCTTGTCGCTCAAGTATTGCAGTAAGTCCTATTTTAATTTTATCAATATAATGCTCATCAATTTGGGCTAGAACTTTAAACGATGTAAGCACATGTATTTGACCTAGTCTACCACCTTTTGGTACCGATTGTCCGAGTTCGGCATCAAGTATCGTAAGCTGCCCATCAATTGGAGCTTTTACATTTAGTTGATTTTGCCTTTGGCGAACCAATTTCAAGTTAAGAGCCATGTTAGCTAAATTATCCTCCATTTGCTTAACCTGAATAGAGCGATAAATAGAATCTTGCCTCTGACGTTCCATATAAAGCTCGTAACTACGTAGCACAAATTCATAATCTTCTTCAGACATCAAATATTCCTCTTTTGATATTAATTCATCGGCGTATAGAACTTCATTTTGCTCAAAAGCCCTTTTCTTGCGTTTTATTTCAAATTCTAAATTTAAAAGCTCGCGCTTAATCTGCAACTTTTCTTGTTCCATAGTAACCATAGTATTGCGCAAAAAGTTACTTTTCTCTGCCAATTGAGCTTCACTATTTAAAATACTCAAACTTAAATCAGGATTACTTAAACGTAAAATTACATCGTCTTTTTTTACTAGCTCACCTTCTTCTATAACTTTCTCTTCAACACGTCCACCTTCACGTGCATCTAAATAAATGGTTGCAATGGGTTCAACATTTCCAGTTACAGTTATATAGTCGTGAAATATTCCTTTTTGCACATCTTCAATGGTTATCTTATCAGCCTCAACCCTATAGGTAGAAATATTAGAGCCAAAAAACGCCTTGTACAACAAAAGTAAAAACAGTACTACTGCAATGCCAATGTATATATGCTTTGGTCTAATTCCCTTCTTTTTCTCTATTGCTCTATCCATTTCTTTAATATTCAATAATTTCAAATTCTATTTTTCCCGGTCTCCAATCTGTCTGTTTTTTTTAACCGCAGAGAACGCAGAGGTCGCAGAGATTTTTTAGTTTCCATTACTCCTGTCTCCGTTTTCCCGTCTTCGTTTTTCTATAAATGATTCCAGCTTCCCGATTTATAAAACTCTAGCATTTGCTTACGCATTACGTATAAAAGCTTCGCCTTCACCTGACCTGCCTTTGCTGACATATATCTTTGCTTAGATGCTTCGTAATCGGTAGCACTGGCTAATCCCCTCTCCAATTTTTTGGATGCATTTTGTAAAGTTAGCTCGCTAAAATCTTTCAATTCTACCGATGCAATATATTCCTTTTCTGCTGCCTGTAAATCGTCAATAGCTTTCCAAACCTCTGTATAAAGTTCATCGTGTTTCCTCTCCAGCAGCAACTCCTGGTTTTTAACTACAATTTGCTTTCGTTTAATATTACTGTACGTAGATGCATTATTAAATATCGGAATTACAATTCCCATATTTACCCATTGATTGTTATTATTAGTTGTTTGTGATGAAAAACCCAAAGTGTCACCATCGAAATAGTTTGTAGCCAATCCGGCTGAAAGGTAAAGCCTGGGCGAAATGTTTCCTTTCGCCACGGCTAAATCTTTCTCCGATGCACTTAATAAAAACTCCTGTTGTTTAATTTCAGGCAGTGCATTTATTGCCAAAGCAAAAACTGAATCAACATTTGGCGAAGGGTTAACAACAAGCGAGGCTATGTTTAGAGTATCTAATTCAAAAACCTGGTTTGCACCAATGCGAAGTAATTGCTTTAAATTAAGTAATGCTTTACTGGTATTATTATGTGCTCTTGTAAGGGTTAATTTATCTTTTGCCCATTGGCTTTTTAGCTCTTGAACAGTAATTGGAGATTCTTTTCCTACATCAACAAGTTTCTGCATACGCTCAAATTGCAATTGAGAAAGCGCCACCTGGTTTTTTGCAACATTCTCTAATCCTGTATTATAAAGAGCCATATAATAAGATGTCAACACATTAAAAATCAATCGGTTTTTTGCATAAATAGCTTCTTCTTCAATAGCTGATAATAAATATTTATTGTAAGCAATACTATTATACCTAACTAAACCTTGAAATATATTTACTGAAGACTCTAACCAATAATTATTATTTAAGGATTGTTCAAAGGTTATAGCATTATCTCCATTAATACTTCTACCAAAATTCACACTTACTCCACTACCCATATTAAAATCAGTTAATAAACCAGCCTTACTTTCAAGTACATTAACCTGTTGATTATTTACTTTATTATACTTTACATTTAATTCAATATTGTTATCAATAGCATAATAAACACACTTATTCAGGCTCCATGTTTCTTGTGCGTTTAACGATGAAACTAAACCCACTAGTAGCGAAATAATTATAATTATTACTAGAATTAGAGATGTACTATATTGTATAATTCTGTTTTGCATTATTTATAACTTATTAATTTACATACAAAGTAATTCAAGCAATGTGCCAATAAATACATACCCCTAAATATCAGGCAATAAGACGAACTAGCAATAAATAAGCATTGCAATAATTGTAAAATTATTATACACCTTGTTGAAAATATTTACAATGAAACCAGATAAATGCAGAGAAAACATATGTAACAATAATTACTAAAAATAATTTCTATCGTTTAATAGTACTTAATGCTTTCCATAATCATTACGACTAAAATACACTCGTAATTATTGTCAATTTTTTTTACACATTGCGTGTTAATTCATTTTGAAATAATTACTTTAGCATAAAAAACCAAACATATGCGCAGTATTAAACTAATTATCACAACAATAGCCATTTTAACTTTTATAGTAAGTTGTCAACAAATAAAAAAACCAGAAACAAGAAAGCAAGAAAAACAGGTTGTAAAAACCAAAGTAATAGAATTTGATCAAGAACAATATTTACAAGCAGCACTTGAAGGTAATTTATCTATTATACAAAAAGGCTTAGAAGCCGGACTTGATGTTGATGCTGTTGACGAAAATGGATTTAGTGCATTAACACTAGCATCGTACAATGGGCACAACGAAATTATAAATTTCCTTTTGCAAAAAGGAGCATCCGTTAATTTGCCAAATAAAAACAGACGCACAGCACTAATGCTAGCATCGTCAGGTCCGTTTAACGAAACCGTTAAAATATTATTAAATGCTGGTGCCAACCCAAATATTGTAGATAATATTGAGCAATTTAGTGCACTAATGTTTGCCTCTGCAGAAGGACAGTTAGAGGTTGTAAAAACATTGGTAGAGAATGGAGCTGATAGGGCATTAAAGGATATTGATGGCGATACTGCATATGACTTTGCAATAAAAAAAGGACATACTAACGTTGCTGATTTCTTAAAAAAATAAAGCTAAAGAAACATGGCTCTAAAAGGAAATATTCTTATAGTTGACGATAACAAAAGTGTACTTACCGCTCTTGAAATGCTATTGAATAGTGAGTTCTTAGAAGTTTACACTCTAAAAAATCCCAATAATTTAATATCTACCATTCAGCAAAATCAAATTGATGTTATACTGCTTGACATGAACTTTAAAGCTGGTATTAATACTGGTAACGAGGGGTTATATTGGCTGAAAAGAGTTTTTGAAACAGACCCAACCATAAGTGTTGTGTTAATTACCGCATATGGCGATGTTGAACTTGCAGTTAGAGCAGTTAAGGAGGGAGCATTCGATTTCATTCTAAAACCATGGGATAATTCTAAACTTATAAGCACATTACATGCTGCGTTAAAACTACGAAAAAGCAAATTGGAGAACAAAGGTCTTCGCGAAAAAACGAAAAACCTTAAGCAAGAAATCACTCCAAATCAACAAAATATAATAGGACAGTCGGCTTGCATGAAACAAGTTTTTGAACTTATTAAAAAGGTTGCTGTAACGGATGCAAATATTCTTATAACAGGAGAGAATGGAACTGGAAAAGAAGTTATTGCACAGGAAATACATCGCTTATCCATGCGAAAAAAAGAAGTAATGGTAAGTGTTGACATGGGTTCAATAAGCGAGTCTCTTTTTGAAAGTGAGCTATTTGGTCACATGAAAGGTGCATTTACTGATGCAAAAGAAAATAGAGCCGGTAAATTCGAAACAGCAAATCAAGGCACCCTATTCCTTGATGAAATTGGGAATCTTACTATTAATTTACAAGCAAAAATACTTGCTGCATTACAAAATAGAACAATAACAAGAATAGGAAGCAATACTCCCGTTCCAATAAATATCCGTTTAATTTCAGCCACAAATAAAGAGCTAAATTCTATGATAGCTGATGGCTTATTTCGTGAAGACCTTCTATATAGAATTAATACAATTATAATTGAAATTCCACCCCTACGTGAACGTGGAGCCGATATTATAATGCTTGCTGAATATTATTTAGAAAAGTATGCCTCAAAATACAACAAACCCAACCTCAAAATAAATAAAAGAGTACATAAAAAACTAATGGAGTATGCATGGCCTGGTAATGTTCGAGAATTACAGCACTGCATAGAACGTGCCGTAATTTTAGCCGATCAAAATGAAATTAATGAGGATAGTTTAGCCTTGAACAACAACTCTCAGCAACCTAATATCATGAATTTTAATACCATTGAAGATATGGAAAAGCAAATGATTTTAAATAGCATACAAAAAGAGAATGGTAACATGAGCGAGACGGCTCGAAATTTAGGAATTACTCGACAAACATTATACAACAAATTAAAAAGGTATGGTATATAAAAAGTTTGCAAGAATACAGTATGGAAAATGAAAAACAGTATGGAAGAAAAATGCTGCAAAATTTAAAAAACACACAAACATTTTTACTCCATACTACCCTGTAACCTTGCCACGTTACTACCTTACTGCCAAATTACCCTATTACTTAAAAATTTTTACAAATGACCAACAAACATTTTTATCGAGCTATCATTCTTCGGCTAATAAGCATTGTTGGCTTAACAATGATGGTATCATTTTTATTTTTTGCGAAAGAAAATTTTATTCTGAGTTTAATATTAATGCTGTTAGTGATTGCAGTGGTTATTAATACTATTGCTTATTTTAATAGAACTAACCAATGGATAGCCTTCTTTCTTTTAGGGATTGAAAATGAGGACACTACACTTAAAATACCAAAAAAAACTGGGAACAAAGCAATAGACGAAGTTTTCAAAGGACTGCATCGCCTTAATGAAATGTTCAAGAAGACAAAAATAGAAATTGGAACACAAGAACAATATTATCGATCTATCATAAATCAATCGGCAACAGGACTATTCTCAGTTAATGAGTTGGGAAGAATTATTAGCATTAATCCAGCAGCCGAAAAATTAACAGGTTTAATTAGCTATCATCATGTAAATACCTTAGAAAGAATTGACAGCACATTACCCACATTCATTCAAAAAACTATAAATAAAAAAGACTCAAGCTCAGCAATTTATGAAAATAAACATGGGCAAAAACTTCTTTTTAAAATTTCGCAGATTACGACTTCAGAGAAAAAAATTAAACTAGTGGTAGTGAGCGACATAACGAAAGAACTTGATAGTCGCGAAGTTGATGCATGGATAAAGCTAGCCAGAACACTTTCGCATGAAATAATGAATAACATTGCCCCAATAACAACTCTATCGCATGTAATACTAAACTACTTTGTGAGTGATGGCACTTCTGTTTCTGCTGCCACAATTAAGCAAGGCACTGTCGATAATGCTATTAAAGGACTACAAGTTATAGAAGAACGCAGTACTGGTCTTTTAAAATTTGTTGATAATTATAGAAAATTCACTAAACTACCTGAGCCTGACTTGAAAAATGTCGATTTATCTAAATTAATTAAAAAAACTCTATTGGTTTGCAGTGGTTTAGATGGTTATAAAAAAGTGTTAGTGGAAGAGTTTTTACCAGAATCATTATTTACAGTTACTGATGATGATTTATTATCTCAAGTTCTAATCAACCTGATTAAAAACGCATTAGAAACTTATAGTGAAGAAAATAGTATTGACAATCCAATAATTCAAATTAAAGCCAAGAAAGAATCCAATCGTATAAAAATAGATATTTGCAACAATGGCAATGAAATTCCTACAGAACTTCGCGAGCAAATATTCGTTCCTTTTTTTACCACAAAAGATAGCGGTTCAGGTATTGGATTAAGCTTAAGCAAACAAATTATGATAAAATTGGGTGGTGATATTGTTCTTAAAAGTAATAGTCGTGGATTTACATGTTTCTCCTTATATTTGTAAGGCGATTTAGAACTAAATAATAAATAAATTATTAAACGTACCCAATTGGCACACGGGTAATAAAACAAAATAAGCAGCAGCTAAATCTAACATTAAGAAAACCCTATGAAATGAAATATACCTTTGAAGCACCTGAGGCAGGCTACGCAGCAAGATTTGTAAACAGTACCAATAGGCACATATTCCTTACTGGCAAAGCTGGGACCGGAAAAACAACCTTGTTAAAACAATTGGTTGAAGACACTCATAAAACTGCAATAATTGCAGCTCCTACTGGCATAGCTGCTATTAATGCCGGAGGGGTTACTCTTCATTCATTATTTCATTTGCCATTTGGCACTTTTGTTCCATCAAATAATCCCGATTACTCATATAAAATTACCTCGCAAATAAACACGCCGCAGTCATTAATTAAAAATTTAAGAATGAATGCACAAAAGCGAAGTTTACTAAACGAAATGGAACTGCTTATTATTGACGAGGCAAGTATGCTTAGAGCAGACTTGCTTGATGCTATTGATACAGTTTTACGTTATACACGCAAAAAAAGAACACTACCTTTTGGAGGAGTACAAATATTATTTATCGGTGATTTATGGCAACTACCTCCTATAGTTAAGCGCGACGATGTTAATTTCTTAAAGCAATTTTACTCAAACTTCTACTTTTTTAATGCGCAGGCATTATCAGAGCATAAACCTGTTTATTTAGAATTAAAACATATTTATCGACAAACAGACAATGACTTTATTCAACTACTAAATAGTTTTAGGACAAATACTGTCTCATCATCCGATTTGCAATTACTAAATAAACAATACCGACCCGATTTTAAACCTGAAGATAATCCTGGTTACATATTTATAACTACACATAATCAAAAAGCTATAAGGGTAAATAATGATTCGATAGAAAAGCTTGAAGGAAAAGAATTTTCTTATAAAGCCACTATTCAAGGCGACTTTAATGAAAACTTATACCCAATTGAACCAAAACTTATACTAAAAGAAGGCGCACAAGTAATGTTTATTAAAAACGATTACTCGGGCGATAAAGCCTACTTTAATGGTAAAATTGGAAAAATTAGCGAGTTAGGGAATGATTTTATACAAGTGAGTTTTAACGATGGTTCAAAAGCCGCTATCGTTGAAGAGTACACATGGGAAAATAAAAAATTCAGACTAAATAAAGAAAGCAATGAGTTAGAAGAGAATATAATAGGTAAATTCACACACTACCCTATTAAATTAGCTTGGGCTATAACTATTCACAAAAGCCAAGGCTTAACATTTAAACAAGCTATTATTGACATTTCCGACGTGTTTGCCTCTGGACAAATATATGTGGCTCTTTCGCGCTTAACATCATTAAAAGGCATGGTTTTATCTCAGCCAATAAAAGGATCGGGACCTGAATTCGATAAAGACATTTCCACTTTTTCTGAAAATCAAATAAATTCATCAGCACTACAAAATGAATTAAAAACAGCATCGAGCCAATATGCTTATTACGGAGCCATTGAAGCTTTTAGTTTAGAACGAATTATTATCCACTTACAAGAACATAAAGAATCGTACAATAAAGACAAAAAGAAATCGGCTAAGCAACGATATATAGACTGGGCAATAAACATTACTTCAAAAGTTAAAAACATTAACAATGTTGCTATTAAATTTCAAAATCAATTAAACAAGCTCGTTAATGATAAAAATACCGATGCATTATCAATTTTACTGGAAAGAGTTATTGCAGCCAAAAATTATTTCGAGCCAATTTTCAATGAATTCTCAAAAAATACAGTAGATCATATAACACAGGTTAACAGAGAAAAAGGAGTGAAAAAATATTTGAGCGAATTACAGCTTATTGATAGTATTTTTTATAATAAAATTCTACAATTCAATAAAACCGAAGCTCTAATAAAGGCTATTATAGAAAATAGCGAGTTTAATAAAAGTAATGTTAGCAAAATAGCAAGTCAGATTACGCGTGTACAAATCCCTAATTCCATTAAAAATAACACAACAAAAGAAAAAATTGATACAAAATCGCAAACCTTTAACCTATACAAAGAAGGTTTTACAATAGAAGAAATTGTTAAAGAACGTGATTTAGCAATCACAACTATTGAAAGCCATTTAGCCACCTATGTCGCCAAAGGAGTACTCCCACTATCCAACTTTGTAGATAAAAAAAAGATAGAACCAATTATTGAGGCATCTAAGGAATTCGACACAATTAATTCGGGACCAATAAAACAATATCTTGGAAACGACTATTCTTATAGCGAGATAAAATTTGTAATGTCGCACGTTGTATATAAACGCTTTGTAGCTGAAAAGGAAAAAAAATAATAAGCCATTGAAAAAAAAAGTATTAATTTTATAATTAATAGAACAATAACATAACTTATACGTATCAATATATCGTTAGATTATGAGTATTTTGTAGTGAGACGAAACGTATAAGCCTTATATCCAGGCGTATACGAAAAATACAATAATTCATAAAAGTCCACATATGAGATGCTTATCAAAGCAAAACGAACTGTTGACGTATTAATAAAACCATTAAGATAACTACATGAATAGTTTAATAAAGTACTTTTATCCTAACTCTACACTAAGTTACTTAGAGAGGTTAAAAACTATTTTTTTTATTAAGATTTGCCTTATAGGAATTTTACTTACAAGTGCCTTTTTTGTTTCCGATATTATATTAAAGAATGATAATATACTCATTTCATCACTTTCAGTTATTTCAGTATTGCTACTTTGCATTATATCTCTTTTTGCACTTAAAAAAGTTGGAATAAAGTTTGCTGGAAATATTTTTTGCTTTTCAATAGTAATATCCCTTCTAATATTTATTAATATAATTACTGAAAACGTATCGCCGTTTTACAAGCTGATTCAAGGTTTTTATTCAATTTTTGCTTTTCTAGTTCTTGGGTTTCTTTATGCCTCAAGAGCAATTATTTTAATTAGCACAGTACTAACTATTGCGACTACCACACGTGTATTCATTATAGCTAGAACAAGCCATCCCGAATACACAAATCTATTTAACACCGCTTATATTAATCACACTTTTGTTGTAATAATTATAGCTGTAATAATTTATTATGCTAATAAATTTACTCAGGCTGCCACAGAAAAAACTAACGAAGAAATAGAATCTAGAGAACTTAAAAATCAGGAGTTACAAGCTTCTGAAGAAGAAATAAGAGCTACTAACGAAGAACTTGTAGCAACAACAGATGCCCTTGTGGAAACTAACAATGAGTTAACAGCAGCAATACACAAAGCTGAGGAAAGCCATAGACTAAAAACTGAGTTTTTGAATAACATGTCGCACGAGGTACGCACCCCTATGAATGGTATTATTGGCTTTTCTCAACTACTAGATATTCCCAATTTAAAAGACAAAACCAGAAAACAATATATTAATATAATTGAACAAAGTAGTATGCAACTACTTAACACCATTGATAATATTATTGAAATATCGAAACTTGGAACAAAACAAGTATTAG
>JAUXEM010000140.1 GCA_030620515.1 Salinivirgaceae bacterium | reverse complement strand
ATTATTATTTAGAATGAGTATAAATTGATGATTTGTAGTATTTTATGTTTTAAAAAAGAAATTTTTCTTTATTTGACGATCATATCTCTATTTATACAGCGAATTTATATTCTCGTCAATCATTTCTTTAAGATATTTACGAACAGATGGTTCATTTAAGGCAACATCTCCTAAAATAGTTTTAATTTCCTTGGTGTCAAATACATAATCTCCATTATCTGTTTTATGAGAAAAAACAAAATCTAAATCAGGATTAGAATTTACAAGCAAACTGTAAACGCCAGTTAAATCACCAGCTGGCAGGCAATCAATATTATCGTTAATAAATTTTGCAGTAAGCCAAGTACCTTTTCCTACTTCAGAATTAATTATAAACGATCCGCCAGTTGATTCAGCATTTTGCTTAAATAAAGGTATCCCCAAACCAACTTTTCGTGTAGTTCGTGAAGTTGTCCATGGGTCGGTTACCGTTTCAAGCATTTCGGGTGCAATACCTTTTCCGTTATCGTTAATGGTAACACTATATATGTTGTCTGTTTGTGAATCAATAATACTAACTTCAATAAGCTTTGCTTTTGCTTTAATTGAGTTTTGAACTATATCTAATATATGTAAGGAAATGTCTTTCATGATAATTGCTAAATTAGTTTTTGGGTTAATCGACGATGCGTAGCATGAGTTATCTAAGTTCAATTCTTTTTACTTATAGAACACTAATAACGCTGATTTCACTTCGTAAAATACGTAGATTATCACGTATTTTTTTGAAATTTATTCACTATACTTTTGGAACAATAACATATCTACCATCCTCACTCTTAAGTGCTTTTTTTATTTCTTGAAAAGAACGCGATAGCATTTTAAAATTAGAAAAAACTGTACCTATTGTTTCCATCATATGAGAATCGGAATTTTGAATAAAAACAGCATCCTTTAAATAGGCATTTTTCTCTTTATAATCTTCAATTGTAGTATGACTCGACAATTCAAGTGCATCGTAATTCAAATCAGGTGGAATAAATCCCAATTGACTAACTACACTATATCTAGTGCGATTTATATGAGCAGGTATAAATATTCCATTTAATTCATGAACTTTTTTTTCAATTTGCTCAATGCTTTGACTAATACCAGATATTAGCAATTTTTCTTCCTCATAAATTATGTCTTCGTTTTGGTTAACACAAACCTGATAACCAAAATTATCTGTGTCATTCATAATTTCGGGAAGATATTCATCTAAATAATTCTGGAACTGATTCAATGTATCTAAATCAGGGAAAAAAGTTAAACAATGCGCCTCTTCTTTCGATGTTACTTCAGCCCCACATAATACAAACAAGCCAACTTTAGCAGCCAATTCTTGAATTAATGGAGCTTGCCTTGTTGTATTATGGTCGGTAATACCAATAATATCGAGTTGCGTGGCACAAGCTTGCTTCACAATATTAGCAGGGCTCATGTGCAAATCGCCACAAGGAGAAAGAATGGTATGAATATGTAAGTCGGCTCTGTATATATTCATAAGCAGAAAGCTCGGAGCTTGGCACTCAAAGCTATTTAATTATTTAACAATTGGTAGAGTTTACCTGATATTTCAAAAGCTCCCATTTCGGTAGCCAAAATTGGAATATTTTCTTCATTAGCTTTTTCAAGCATGTCGGGTTCTGGTTGGTATTTGCGTACCAAAATAACTGCAGATGCTTCTCGTAGCGAAGCTACTGCCATTACATTTTTATGTGTTTGAAGTGTAATCCACAAGTTACCATCTTGAATATTACCCATTACATCGCTTAATAAGTCAGATGTATAGGCACCTGTAATTTCATTATCTAAACCTGTTTCGCCACCTAATACCTCTAAGTTTAGCTTATCTACTATGTCTTTTACTTTCATATATTTTTAGATTGAGTGAGATTAATGAAGATTGAAGGAGGTTGAAAAAGATTGATGAAGATTAAAAAAGTTTGAAGGAGATTGATGTGTATTACCTAAAAAATAATCACATTGCAATATTATATTTTTTATTTCGCTGCTTTTCATTTCGTTTCTACCTCTTTTACTTTCCGTATTCCTTATTTTTTATTTCACATTCCAATTTCACCTTCTACCTTCTACATTCTGCCTTCTATTTTCCTTTAGTTCTATTTTTTAGACTATGTCTTTTGCTTTCATATTCTTTAGATTGATTGAGATTGAAAAGCTTGAAACTATAATTATGCATAGTTCGTTACAACTTATTCTTTTCAAATCTACCCTCAACTCTTTATTTTTTACTTCTTACTTCCTTTTACTATTTTATCGCCCCATATTTTATCGATAATAGCAAATGCTGTTTCCATGTTTATTTCTCCACGGCTCATTAACACTTTTTGCACAAAAACACAATGCGATTGAGTAGCATTCCCCTTTACAATATCTTCAGACAAAGCTCTACACGAAGGTGCACCACAAGCTCCGCAATCTATTCCAGGGAGTCGCACTTCAATTTTTTGGGCTTCCTTCATTTTTTGCATGGCTGTTTCCATATCACTGTCAAGCATCATCATAGAACGTGGCACAACTTCGCCCAATTGCATATTATTTACCAGATACTCACTATATTTTTCAATTCCGGATAAAACAACTTTACCTTTCTTTTGATTGTTACGCTCCACTCTTTTCTGAAGACGCTCCACTATTAAAAAACGGTTTTCGTTATTCAAAATACCACCAGCACATCCTTCTTTGCATGCTCTGCATTCCAAATAATCTATTCCACTTACCTCTTCATTTTCAACCATTTCAAGAAACTCCATTACATTTTTCATTCCATCAATGGCTAGTGTACGACCTTTCACTCTTGAAGCTTCTCCCCTAGTGAATGACCACATTAGCTCAAAATCGTATAATTCGGTAGGTTCAGGGATAATAGAATTATCTACATTACCTTTTTTTATTTCGCTATAAACTCTGTTATGCAGGTTATTGAGATTAATAACTCCATCTACAATTGATTTTTCTTCTCCAACAGGACTTCGCACGGCAGCAATTTTTGCTGCACAGGGTGTAATATAAAATATGCCTATTTCATCTTCACTAATACCTTCATCAATCAGTTTTTGCTTATAAAACATTGCTGCTATATCGCTAGGCGTACTAAGCTTTAAAACATTATCGACCAACGATGGATATTTTACTTGAATTAGTCGGATTATGGCAGGGCAAAAAGATGAAATTATTGGCAATTCAATATCTGAGTTTGCTTGATATTTAATTATTGAACTATTTAATATTTCTACGGCACGCTCTACTTCATACACATGAGTAAAACCAATATGACGCATCACACTATATACTTGACTTGCTTTTACATCTTCAGGAAACTGTCCAATAAATACTGATGGAAATAATGCAATTCTATATTTAAAATTAAATATGTCATCAAAACTATCATCCTCAACATAAATTGCGTTTACTGGACAAACTCGTTCACATTCACCACAATCTACACATTGGTCATCATCTATAATTGCTTTTCCATTCCACACACGTATTGCTTCGGTTGGGCAAGCATTCATGCAATGAGAACAACCAATACAGGTTTCTTCATTGATTTTTAGTGCATGATAAAAGAATGATTTTGTCATAATGGATTAAGTAATTATTAATTCTTATCTAAGTAAGTAATCATTTCAACAGTTGTTCCTTTATTTACCTCGGAATATATATTTAGTTCATCTGTATTTTTATTAATATTTGCCAAGCCCATTCCTGCGCCAAATCCCATCTGTCTCACCTCCTCTGAGGCTGTAGAATACCCCTCCTCCATTGCTTGATCAACGTTATGTATTCCTGGCCCTTCATCAACCAGCTTAATAATAATTTTATTAGTAGATATTTCCACAAATATTTCACCCCTATAAGCATGAGCCACCACATTCACTTCGGCTTCGTATAAAGAAACTACAACTCGACGAGTAATTTTTGGATCAACATTTAATTTTTTAAGCACCTTTTTAACCTCACTTGAAGCATGTCCAGCATTTGTAAAATCGCCTCCCTCTATTTTATAATCAAGTTTCATCATAACTAGAAAAGTGCTTTTACTCCATTGCCATAAAGAATTCCTGCAATCTTAAATAAGGCACTAGCCGATTCTATAATTATTATACTATTTTGTTCCGCCAATTCAATCATTTCAGGTGTCGATTTCTTATTACGTGCCAATAAAATACAATGAACATCAGACATTTCTGCAGTACGTATTGTTTGCAAATTGGCGAGTCCGGTAATAAGCATTGTGTTTACTGTATCTAAAGTTAATACATCGCTCATTAAATCAGATGCCATTGCAAATTCAATGTCTATATCTTCTGTTTTTGTATTGGTAATTAATTTACCATTTGTAAGTTTAATAAGAGTAGTAATATCCATTCAATCTAATTTAATTATTGATTTGCAAATATACATTTTGTAACATATATATTACTGGTTGAAAATGAAATTTATGTCAGGTTTTTTAATACCTAAATTCCGTAAGTCGCAAATCGCAGCACAACTAGGTTGCAAATGAGTACATTCTGCCGTTTTACTATTACCTAAACAAGTGAAGTTAGGCCGCACCTAACTATCTTATCTACTAAATATCATGTGTTTTACTTGCGGATATATGGCAATACAATAACTGGCAATAAGCACATTTAATAAATGTTTTTGGAATAAAAATATAAATGTTTGTATTTTTGAAAAGTCAATTAATAACTTTCCAATGCATAGTTGGAAATATAATTTTAAATTTAGGCATTATTTCTATTCAATGAAGTACATATATATATTACTAACATTATTCATAGTTATATTTCACAACGATGCTTTATCGCAAATAGACTCATTACGTTTCACTAATGGCAATTTAATAATTGGTGAAATTAAATCAATGGACAAGGGTGTTTTAGAAATTGAGACCGACTACAGTGAAAATGATTTTGAAATTGAATGGAAGGAGATAGTTTGGCTTCGAACTCAATCATATTTTCTTATTATTTTAGAAAACAATACTAAATACTATAGTACTATTCATTCACTTAACGATTCTATTTCCAGAATAATTGGCACCAACAATCAATTATTAACATGCAACACACATGACATTGTATTACTTAGTGCATACGATGATAATTTTAAGAATAGATTTAATGCAGAAATTAGTGTGGGTTTTGATATGACCAAATCAAGTAATTTACAATCTTTTACAACCCGTAGTGCTATAGGCTACAAAGCTGAAAAATGGTCAACAAATGGGGCGTTCAATACACTAATATCTCATCAAGACAGTGTGGAAGACATTAAACGAACCGATGCAGAATTAAATTATCGCTATATATTAAAAGGACGTTGGTATGCTATCACAACGTTTACAGCCTTATCAAATACCGAACAAAAACTTGACTTACGTACAAATATTCAATTAGGTTTAGGACGCTACATATTCATTACTAACAAAGCCAACCTAGGTGCTAAATTTGGAGTAAATAGGAATATTGAACAATACACAAACGAAACAGAAGATAGACAGACTTGGGAAGGGTATTTTGGTACTGAGTTAGATATTTACGACATTGGAGATTTGAATTTAATTTTTAATGCAATGGCATACCCCAGTTTCTCAGAAAAAAATAGATGGAGGATTGACACAAACTTTGATATGAAGTACGACCTGCCCTTAGATTTTTTCATAAAGATGGGTATATCAATGAATTACGATAATCAACCTGCCGATGATGCCAGTGAACTTGACTATGTTTTACATACCGGATTTGGTTGGGAATGGTAGTGTAGAATAGCATGCCTATTGAAAGATTCGATAAACTAATTGTACTACTTAATGAGTAGACTATACTGGAACTATCTAGCTATGGTAGAAGTGTTATGTGACCAATAACTCCCCTATTTTTGGTGTAATCAGAAACGAATTTTTCCGTAATACTTTGCTAGATTGCCTTAAGAAGCTTCGCTAATATGTCCATGCGTAAAAAGTATTTTGAATTGTGAGATTTCATACAATTACAAGAGTAGTTTTCTAGCTTAGATAATTATAGCGGTTAAATACTATTAATTTATTGTAAAGCCCCCGCTAGTGCGCGATTGTATCGCGTTCTAGTTAATAATAAAAAGAATTTCCCCGCTACCGCACGATTGTACCGTGTGGTTATAAAAAAGCATACACTAAATTTTGCATACAAAACCATTTTGTTATTAATACAGTAGTTGGAAAAATACCATATACTGAAATAAAAACAAATATAGTTACCTAATTTGGTAACTTTAGCTATCTTTGTAAAGTATGAGAATAATAAAGGAAACAACTTTAACTGAGTATTGCAATAAAAGCAAATATCAACAGGCAAAAGAGTCTGTAAAAGCTTGGGTTTACGAGGTTAGGTTCTCAACATGGAGCAATGCAAATGAACTTAAAGCAAAATATGGTAATGCTAGTATCATAAGTTCAAAACGAGTAGTGTTCAATATAAAAGGCAATGAATTTCGCCTTATTGTTGATATAGAATATAAGTTGAAAATAGTCTTTGTTGTTTGGTTCGGAACACATAAAGAATACGACAAGATAGACGCAAAAACAGTAAGCTATGAAAACTAAAATATTAAAAACAGAACAAGAATATAACGATGCTTGCGAGCATATTTACACCTTAATTAATAGTACTGATAAAGCTATAGAGCCAGATAGTTTAGAAGGAGAAGAGATGGAACTTTTATCTTTACTTGTGGAAAAATATGAGCAAGAACACTATTTAATTGAAGCTCCAGATCCAATTGAAGCTATTAGGTTTAGAATGGAACAAATGAATTTAAAACAGATTGATGTTGCACCGTTGTTTGGCGGAAAAACAAGAGTATCAGAAGTTTTGCGTGGAAAACGCCCATTGACCTTAAAAATGATAACACTATTAAACAGATACTTAGGAATACCTTTAGAATCTCTTGTTGCTGGAAATAAAGAAGTGAAACTTGAACCTGATAAGCGTGAAAAGCTTTTGAATATTACTTCAATTAAAGAATATTTTTCTGGTTCAAGAGCAGCTATGATTTAAACTTCGATAGCGCAGATTTGTAATCCGTGCTTTAAGTTAATTGCTTAGTACGATTAGCTTTCGGTAAGAAGGCAGAAAGTAAGTCCATTACGGTTTCCTTTTGGTCATCAGTTAACTGTTGTGTTTTATTAAAAAGATTTAAAAATTCGTTGTCTGCAATGCGGATGCGAGCTTTTTCGTTTTGCCTCGCTACCGCACGATTGTATCGTGTGGTTTTATATTTAATAACTTACAACAAATAAGCCTGTTTCGCATTAAAACCCCTCACAAAAGCGGCAATAACTTTAAGTATAGTCTCCTTTTCCTCTTTAGGTAAGGTGTCTATTTTTTCAAATTATTTTATTAGCTCAGCATCTTTTAGGGTTTGTAGGCTTTATCGCTTGTATTGCCAAATACTGCTTTAAAAGGTTGTATCAGCTTTCAAGAATTAATCTCTATCTTCACTCCAAATATATCTTAAAATACAAATTACAATTATGGACAATAGAGTTGCTACCGTATTAATTCTACTAGAAAACAGAGATAGTGTTCAAGAGCTAAATCAGATAATATCTGAATATGCCGAAATAATAATAGGGAGGCAAGGAATAAGGTTATCTAAAAATAATAAAAGCATTATTTCGTTAGTTATTGAAGGTTCTACAGACGAAATAGGCGGATTAACTGGAAAATTAGGACGATTAAAAGATGTGAAAGTTAAATCGGTAGTTTTAAAAAATTCAATATAATGATAGGCACATTAATTAATGTTGGGGCAATACTACTAGGCGGTACTATAGGCTTAGTATTCCGATCGAGAATACCAAAAAAATATATAAGTATTGTTTTTCAAAGCATTGGTCTTTTTACACTTTTTGTTGGTGTTGCTATGAGCTTAAAAACCAACAATTACTTAATTCTTGTAATGAGCATTGTTTTAGGCGGTGTACTTGGAACACTTTTTATGATTGACCGAGGAATCGAAAATATTTCTGAAAAAATTAAACGAAAAGCCAAATCAAATAATAGTAAATTCTCTGAAGGTTTAGTTACTGCTTTTTTATTGTACTGCATGGGCTCAATGTCAATTTTAGGAGCATTTGAAGAGGGTTTAGGCAATGCCCCAAACTTATTATTAGCTAAGTCTGTTATGGATGGAGTTTCTTCAATTGCTTTAGCTGCCGGTTTGGGTTATGGTGTTATGTTTTCGGTAATTCCGTTATTAATATATCAAGGTGGTCTAACTCTATTTGCCAGTTTACTTAATAATAAATTAACCGAAAATATAATAAATGAAATCACAGCTGTTGGAGGCTTAATGCTTATTGGAATGGGACTAAATATATTAGATATAACTAAGCTAAAAATAATCAATATGTTACCCGCATTAGTTATTGTTGTGATTTTAGTTATTACCTTTTTATAGTGCGAACTAAATTATGTTTTGCTGAGTTTGCCAATAGTGAATTATAATATGTATTTTTACAGCATTCAATAATTAGAGAAACAAGTTAGCAATGAGCACAACATTAAACTATAGCTTTGGCAGTATTACCCAATTAGGAAACCAACAAGATTTTAATTCTGATGCAATAATAGAATTTTCAATACTCGACGGACATGTATTTGTAGTTTGTGATGGTCACGATGGAGATGAAGGACATGGAGCCTTGGCTGCAAAACTAACAGCCGATAGTTTTAAAAAATATTTTAGCAACCGCTCCTACAAAGACCTAAATATAGCCCTTACAAACGCTGTAACATACGCCAACTACGCAGTACACGAACAATCACAAAAAGACACAAAATACAAAAACATAGGCTCAACATTAGCCATACTAATATATAGAAACAACAAAGTATACTATGCTTATGCTGGCGATAGTAGAATATACATGCACAAAGACAATAAATTAAAACCCCTAACCTTAGATCATGTAGAAAACAAATATAGCCCAGCAGAATCAAAAGTTAATATACTTATTGGACCAAACAAAGACATAAAGTTTGGCGTTTGTAAAACTCCTATAGAATTAAAAGAAAACGACAAATTTCTACTTTGCACCGATGGTTTAACTGACATTGTAAAAAATGAAGAAATTTCAACAATAATTTCTGATTCAGATACATCGCCAGACCACAAAGCTTTATTGTTGGCAAAAAAAGCCGATGAAAACGGAGGAGTTGATAACACTTCGATACATATTATTGAATTCGATAACAACCACCCTGTTCCTAAAAAGAGTTTTACTCTAAACAAAAACTTTATACTGATTGCAATTGCAATATTTACCGTTACTATACTTGGCTTTGGTGGGTTTAAAGGATATCAGTATTTCATAAACAATAAAAGTGAAAAACCAACAAAAATTGCCGAGCAAAAACTTCAAACAAACTCAAAACCAGTAGCTGAGGTTATTGAGAATAAAAAAAGTATTACAGTTGAGAAAGAAAAAATAATACAAGAACAAAACACACCAAAAACCCAGGCAAAACCAAGAGAAGAGCAAGTAAAAACGACAGCGAAAATTGCATCAAGCCAAGCTGTATTTTACACCCACAAGATTCTATTTGGAGAAAACTTATATCGACTTGCAATAAGATATGGAACAACACAAAGAAAATTAATTGAAATTAATGGAGATAATGCAAAAAACTTAATTGCTGGAAGCAAATTAAAAATACCAGTATTAGCACTTCATACAGTAAAAAAAGGAGAATCGTTCAGTATTATTAGCGATAAATACAACATTAAAATTGATGTTATTTGCAGAGCCAATAAGATAAGCAAAACGCAGTCTCTTGCAGAGGGTAAAAAGCTAATAATTCCTAAAAAATAGACTTT
>JAUXEM010000199.1 GCA_030620515.1 Salinivirgaceae bacterium | reverse complement strand
TCTGCAAGTAATCTTTTACATTCCTTTGCCCATATTTCAACGTCTTTTAGGTAGTCTTCAAAAGTTTTCCATATAAAATCAAAGTCGCCTTTTGTTTTATAATATGGAGGGTCTGCAATAATCAAATTTACGCTTTTATCAGGTAAATTATTATTTAAAAAATTATCACAATAAATTTTGCCCTCGCTTCGCATTTTTTTATTTTTACTTTCATCCATTTTTTCAAGTTTAGTGGTTAATGTCGCTACATACAGCAGGTAACACGTGCTATAATTCATTTTGTGAAAAACAAAACGAAAATCATAGCACCATACGTTACACCACATTACGCATTTTCGCAATGTTTTGTTTCAAATTGTATATTCTCATTGCTCCTAATCTAGCAAGTTTAAACATTTCTTCATTAGTCCATTTAAATGCATTCTCTCGCATAGGTGCATTTGTTATATAATATATTTTATCGTTTTTAGCGTATGCTAACCCTGCATTGTTAGGTAAGTTTTCTTTTGCAAATTCAAGCAATTCAAAAGGTACTACATAGTATAATTGTTTAATAAATTTACTATCGTGGTTATGTTTCTTTTTGAAATCTGCTTTAAAATCGCTTTTGCTTATTTTAATCTCATATTCAGTAGCGTATCCTGATAGTGTAACTTTCAAAATATCGCATTCGTGCAGTTCGTCATAAGTCCTATTTGGTTTTTCTCCAAAGTGTCTTACAATCCCGTTCGCTACATTTGGAACTACGATATTTTGATTGAATTTACAATCTTCAAGTAGTGCTATTTCAATATCTAATGTTTTCATAAGTTTATATTTAAAACGTGGGGGAACACTATATAAAATTCATTTTTGCGAAAAGCAAAACCGAAATCTTATACAATTCGTTACCCACAATAAAAATTACTCATTGAAGGTGTTTACTATTTCATCACAATTTTCGCAGAAGCGAGCAATTATATGTCTATCTATTTCATCAATATTTGTTCTTGATTTTTCTTCCTTTCCGCTTTCATAAGGTTCTGCATCAGGTTCTAAGTAAATAGTTCCGCTCATTAACATTGTTTTCGTTCCGCATTTAGTACAGTAATTCGCCATTTGTCCGTAATTTTAAAAGTGGCAACACATTGTATAATCAATGGTCACTTTTCCGCTTTGTTTATAATTTATTTTGTTATTTAATATTTGTTTTTCAATCGTACCTTAGTGGTTGTTTTCGCCACTAATCATACAATAATTCGTTACAAACAATTAAAAAACTACCTTTCTGCAATTTCCAATATTGTTCATAACCTGTCTGCCATGTTCAGTTAAAGCACCTTTTATTCCTAAATTTTCTGCTTGTTTGATACAAAGTAGCTTGGTATCATTGTATATCATAGCCCTTTGTGTTTCCAGCATATATTTAATTTCTTCTCTACTATCTAAGTTTTAAACTAATCATATTACTATACGTTATCCTCTTTATTATTTAAGCAATGTTCAACATTATCTAGGTAAATAGTCGTGATGTCCCCACCTCTATAAGGCTTTAACTTCTTCGTGAGCCGTTCACATCTATACGATATCTCGTAAGCTCTGCTATAAATACTTATAGAAATAATTGCCTTCAAAACCTTACCTACTTGATAATGATCGCTTATTATGTCGCCTTTTTTATAAGGATTTAGTGATAGTGCTTCATTTTTTAATATCTCATGTACTGAATCATTATATACTGCTTGTAATTCATCAAGCTGTCTAATTGCTTCGTTTGTGATTTTCATATCGACCCTGTTTTTATATTCTATTTTAATTAATGATTTATTACTGCAATAATACAACGCTTTTTGTTAAGAAACAATATAGATAAGCTGCTAATATCGCCAGTTATATTTCATAGTAATATTATTTTTAGCCAGATAATTACACCTACTTACCGCTATTGATATGTCGGTATAGGCGCTATCACATACTGAGTGGGTAATGTTCGGTATCCATACGTGGAAATTTGGTATTGTGCGAGTTCCTTCATTTGTAACATAATACCCTTTTGAGCGGTGTAATATACCTCGTTTTACGTCCTCTTTTGTTCCATTCGCCACATCACTAATATCTCTACGTTCTGTTTTCATGTAGTTATTTGTTAAATGATTAATTAAACCCAAAGATATAGACTAAATCGTTTAGATCAAATATAAATAAGCATTAAAACAAATCACATATTTACTATCTTGTTTTGTAGTTGTAATAAAAAAGAACTACCTTTGATTTAAATAATTAACTACAAACAAAATAGAAAAATGGAAAAAGTAATTGAAGCTAGAAGATTAATCATATCGACAACCGATAGCGCTAAAGGGAAAAAAGCAGTTTATAAAACTGTATGGGAACGATTTACAGAAGAGGAATTTGAGGTATTTGAAAATGAAACTGTAGATATAATAGAAGGGAATGTATCATACAAGGGGTGGACTGAAAACGGGCAGAGGCTAATATTCAGCAAAGAAGCTTGCAAAGGATTCGAGATTGTTATTAATATCAAATACATGAATGAGCATGGCGAATACGTGACACCTTCATCGCATCAGAACGAACAAAATAACGTAAATGGTAATTTTTAATAAAATAGCTGTAATATGTACTAACGAACTTGATTTTATTGAGTTCGTTAGTCGTTTAGATGATAGCGTAAAGGACGGTAATAGATTCTTTCAAATATCTGCATTTGATGATATTATAGGTAGGTATTTTGATGAACATATAGAGACTAAAGATGCATTTAAAAATAAAGAATATAAAATGTTACTTACATGCGTAGAATTGAGACTGAAATAATAAAGGCAATTAAAGCAATTGAAAATGGTAAATTCAAATGTTATCAAAAAGCAACTACAAGTAAAATTATACTTTACCTATCAAATAATTTAGAATACTCATTGATCGAGAATATAAACGTAACCGATATATTACGTAAAATGGTTAATGATAATAAAATTGGATATATTGATGCAGGCAAAGATATTTGGTTTACAAGCGAAACAGATATCTTTAAACAATAAAACAAAGGCTATACTTTTGATTAAGTATAGCCTTTATAAATATATAGCATTTGATTCAATTTCATTCATAAGCCTGTCATTTATCTCGTGGGGGGATGGCAAATAACATCCTTGCTTAGATGATTCATCTCTGAATTTATCTATAAAAATAGTTAACTCTTTACTATCCATTTTAGATGTTTTGTCATAAAAAACAGTATTATTTTTTATGTATGTATATCCTAACATTGCCTTTACAACCATCTTTGATTCATCCAATGTGTATCCAAAATGTAACCCCCAACATTGAAATATTACATGGAGATATGCGTTTTGTGGTAACGATCTTTTTTTGTGCAACTTCTTTAATTCAATCCTACATCCAGAATCCAATATCTTTTTAAAATATTCAATTGCGTTTTGTTTTTCAGCTGATGATGATAAATTATATTTCATCTAAGTACTCATTAATAACATTAATAGCCATATCAAGCGACCACACAAACGAACATGAATAGCCTTTATATATTAGCTTATCCATCTTAATTTGTTGCTCTTTCAGGTGTTCGCACTTTTTTAAATCACCGTTTATCTTGAATGGAGTTTCTTTTTTGACCTCCAAAAATAACCCACAATATTTTGTTGTAGGTTCATAAATTACAATATCAGGAAATGCTCTGGAACTTCTTAGTTTCTTAATCTTCTTAGCTTGTCCGATAGTTAATTTAATCCCTGACATATCTGTATTAAATTCAAAGTCAGGATATTGTAATTTAATATATTCGCATATTTGTTTGTGTATATTATCTTCTAGCATTATAATTTAGATTTGTGAATTTCTTTTAGCTTGTTATTAAACTTAACGTATGAATGAGCCTTATTGTGACATTCGCGGCAAAGCCCTATAAGGTTGCCTATATAGTCTTTACTTTTACTCCCGCCCATCCCTTTGTTGTCTAAGTGATGAACGTCTACAGCTTCATTACCGCAATACTCACACGGTATAAAATCCTGTTCCCCATATCCGAAATAGAAGAAATATATTTGCTTGTATTTTTTCATTACCTAACTCTAGTGCAATATCCAATCTTACAATTATCAACGAATATCTTTAATTTACCTTTAAGTCTATCGGCATCATCGTAACTAAATTCACGGGCAACTGTTTTAATTATAGACATTCGTCTAACCGCATCGGCTGATTTGTATTCACGATAAAGATTTTCGGCTTGACGCTTCTTTTTGTCGACACCATATTGATTTTCATTTCCCGATTTAAATAATCGTAATGGTTTGCCAACTATTAGAAACACAATAAAGCAGGATATTACAAACAACGTAAAGTATGTATACATGATATTTTCCATTTTATATTATTTTACATATTAAAGCCGTGCTAATATGTCAGCACGGCTTTTAAATTCAACATATACTAATTACTACATATTCAACATCGGGATAGATCCACCCGTAACAGTTGGTAGCTTGCCATCCCATCGATCTACTTTTTTATACTCCACTAATGTATTGGTTAGCGAATTAGCAACTATCCTATTTGCTTTAGCTTCGCTTTCCGCTTTGATTAAAATAGCTTTTGCATTGCCTTTTGCCGTTGCTACAACTTTTGCAGCCTCCGCAGTTGCCTGCCTAAGTTCGTTTTCTCTTTGTTGTGCTTTTTGCGTTGCTTGTATCTTTAAGTTTAATGCATTTGTAACTGTAGTAGGTATGCCGATATTTCCAATCAGAAATATATCATCAATTACAATGCCTCGTTCCTCTGCCTCTTTTTCCGCTATAGATGTAACCTCTTCCATAAACGCAATCTTCCCCTTTCCGTAAACCTCCTCGGCTGTACGCTTAGAGCTAGCCATATTAAATGCATCTCTTAACGCATTACGTAGAACTTTATTAGTTATTTCATCAAGTCCTTTTTTATACTGTTGAAATATTTCTGATACATTTTCAGCAGGCACATGATATTCTAACCCTACTGATGCTGTGAGTTTAAGTCCCTTTGAACTTTGAAATACAAACTCTTCATTCACAGGCGAATCTTCTCTTATGTCATTAGTCCAAGTTTTATTTTGCTTAAAAGTCGGAAACAAAAATAACTCTTCGTTAATACCTATATAATATCTGCCCGGGGTTAATTCTTCTGAATCAATACCTTTATCACCACCTAGTAGGAAATACTTAATACCTACATGACCAGCTGGAACTTTTGAGCAACTAGCAAATAGCATCATTGATACTATCAATCCTAATAATAATTTACTTACTTTCATTCTTTTTTAATTTTAAAGTGTTTATTAAAAATACTACTAAATGGTATAAATTTAATAAGGAAATACCAATACCTGTAATTACCAATTCATTGTTCCTCGCGCTTATTAAATAAGGCGCAATAATCCCATACATTATCAGTAAATTCAAAATAACGTACCAAAACCTATTGATTCTTTTTCGCATGATGTAATTTGATTTATCTGCCTACTCTATTAGATTTTCGGCTGCCTCTATTTTATTTTCGATTAATTATTAAAGCAAAGATACACATTCATTATTTAAGAATGAATATAAATAATGCTTTTCCCATTTTCTTTCTTGTTAATATTATCAATAGTATGATAATCAAAGTTGTTTGATGTTGATTTGTTAACATCTCTTAAAGAAGTGCCATACAAGATCACCTATTTGTATTATAATCGTTTGCTTTCTTTGTTGTTACAATAGGTAATAACGGAAACGTCTCGTTGTGATACCATTTTTTTGGCTTAAAATTGCTATTTCTGTTTATCATAATTTATTTTAAAGTTAATTATTTAATCTACCCATTCTAAAGGCTCACCACATATATCACATTCTTTATCATTTATGGTTATGTAATTATTCTCTTTACATTTAGGACACATAAACCATGTATCCCAATCACCATTGTGATCTTCATCCTATATAATTAGGGTTTTCATACGATTCATGCTTTTTTATTTTAACCATTCTCTGAATTTCTGAATTTGATCTTTCATTATGTCTGTTTTAAAGTTAAATTAATTAATACAATAAATCTACTTACGCTTCCATTTCATAAACCTAATCATGCTCATATCCTTAATATTTGAAATAACAAATTCTATTTCGTTTAGGTCGTTCTTAGCTTTCTTTAAATCGTAGGCTAACTTTTCCGTAGCTTCATCATCTGTCTGGCACTCATATCTGCTTACCCTTGTGCTTTCTATCAAAATCGTGCTATTTTTTGGCTTATTCACTTTCTTGTAAGCCTCATTAAGATTATCGTAGTCTTTAAGACTTAATATTACTGTGTTCTTTTCCATCTGTTTTTAATTTTTAAAGTTAAATTAATTAATACCTATGTAATACAATGTAATTACGTTTTGATTTTTAATATCAAAGTTATATTTAATTATTCGATGCAATTAAATTCTAGCGGAATATCTTTTTTTCTTTTATTAAAAAGTTGATAATAACAATATTAAAATCATAGCATTAATTCATTGATTATTTATTTATCAAATGTACTGATTTTTTATCTAAAAAACGAATTATTACCATGTTTTAAC
>JAUXEM010000254.1 GCA_030620515.1 Salinivirgaceae bacterium | reverse complement strand
TCACCCTGTAGAAAAAACAGCCGATTGTAAACTAAACCCACTACAACGAATTGTATATTTTTCTCTTATTATTTTGGTTTTCCCGGTTCAACTTATAAGTGGTTTTCTTTATATGTTTTTTCACTATCCAGATAAAGCAATTGAAGTAAGCAGCTTAGGTTTAATTGCAATAATACATACACTTGGTGCTTTTGCCTTACTGGCATTTATTGTTGTTCACTTATATTTAATAACTACTGGTCATAAGGTATTTACCAACTTATGGTCTATGATAACCGGTTACGAAGAGCTTGAATGTGGCAAAGAACCTGAAAATAATGAATAATTAGTAATTGGCAATTAAAAACAAATAATTAAAACTTATAAAAATGAAAAAGATATATTATGTAGCTATTGTACTATTAGTAGGTTTAATAAGTGCATGTTCAAATAATAATAATCTTACTGCCGATACTATGGTTGAGGCAGCAAAAAATAATGTTGAACTTTTAACTCCTGTCCAACTGTTTGATATTATGAGCGGCGACGAGGTTTTTACCCTTATTGATGTACGATCGCCTTTAGAGCATTATCCGGGTTATATATCAGGCTCTGTTCTATTAAGTCGCGGTAGCTTGGAGTTTCAAATTGCTAAAGAAAAATTTTGGGAAGATGCAGGTTTGTACATGCCAGCAAAAAACGAAATTGTAATTGTTTATTGCAAAAAAGGAGCTAGGGGCATTTTAGCGGCTCAAACTCTTTTAACAATGGGATATGAAAAAGTTTTTGCTATTGAAGGAGGCTTTAAAACCTGGGAACTAGCTTATCCTGATTATGTTGAGAAAAATCTTGATGCATTGGGTGGCGGGTCATCGTCGCACGATATGGGAGGTGGATGCTAATAACGATATAACTTAAATAAAACACAAACTAAAAATTGAAAACATGAAGACATTAAAGTATTTTTTAATCGCATTACTATTTCCTGCATTTGTATTAACAGGTTGTAAGGATGATCCTATTGATGATGATACGGTAACAAAACCAGCTTACGAATTGTTAAAAGATCACTTGATTACTACTGGCATGGATTTAAACCATGTATTAAAATCAACAGATGGAAAGAAATTTGTTACATTTCCTGATGTGGCAAATGAAACTACAGCAGATTTTTTAGCAAAGTATTATATTATTGATATTAGAGATGCAGCAACTTTTGCTAAAGGGTATTTAGATGGAGCTAAGAATATCCCAGTTACAAAAGATACAGAAAATGATTTAACACCTGTATTAGCTGATGCTGCAAATGCTGGTGATAAGCCAATTTTAATGGTTTGCTATACTGGTCAAGGTGCTTGTTATGCAACTGCTCTATTACGTTTATCAGGATATTACAATACTCAGGCTTTAAAATGGGGAATGAGTGGTTGGAACGGTGATTTTGATTCATGGAGTGGAAATGTTGCAGATATTGCTAAAGGAAATACAAATTGGACAAGCGATATTACAGACAATGCATTATTTAGTTACCCTGATTACACAAGTACATCAACTGATGGAGCTACTATTCTTGAGCAAAGCATAGCAGCAGTTGCAAAAGCTGGTTTTAAAGGTGTTGTAGCATCAGTTGTTTTAGAATCACCTATAGATTATTCTATAAATAATTATTTTAAAGCAACTCACTATACTGGATTTGGTCATATTAAAGGAGCTTACAGAGTTTTTGATGATTCTGGAGAAAATAAATTTTTAGGTCTTGACTATGATAAAAATCTAGATCCAAATAAAACTGTAGTAACATATTGTTATACAGGTCAAACTTCTTCTGTTATTACGGCTTATTTGAACGTATTAGGTTACGATGCTAAAAGTTTGAAATTTGGCATGAATGGTCTATATAATGCTAATCCATTCTGGGCTGACCCTGCTATCACTAACCAATGGGGATACGATTCAAAGTCTAAAGATTTTGATTACATAAAATAATTTTTATTTAAACCCAGCAACTATGCTGGGTTTATTTTTTTTTAATTTCATTAAAATAATAACAAATGAAAAGGTATTTAATATTTTTATTTTCAGCAATACTAATAACTTCTGGATCGCTTTTTGGTCAAGGATGTGAAGAGCCTGATGCTTCTAGCGATGGTGATGCTTCTATAAAGCCGAAAATAATAGGCTTTATTCAGCCACAGTACGAGTACCACTTTACAGAAAATGAAGATATTGTAGGTTCTAAAAATTCAAATACATTTAAGTTTAAAAGAGCTCGTATTGGTGTAACAGGAAAAATTCCTTATGATTTTTCATACTATGTGGTAATTGAAAATAGTGCATTTGTTAGTTCAACAGGGGCACCATACCTACTTGATGCATTTATTTCATATCGCCGATATAGTTGGGCTAAAGTGTCTGTTGGTTCTTTTAAACAACCATTTGGTCTTGAGGTCAATACATCGTGTTCAGGTCTTCATACAATTGAACGTGCAATGGTGTCAGACCAAATAGTAGCACCTCAGCGAGATATGGGTATTATGGTATTTGGTGATTTTAATGATAAAATGTTCAAATATTCTGTTGCTTTAATGAATGGTCGTGGTTTAGGTACAAAAGATAATAATAATAAGAAAGATTTAATTGGTCGTGTTGTATTAAAACCATTAGACTTTTTAAGTGTTGGTGGTAGTTTTAGATATGGCTATCCAATGACTGATACTGTAACACGCACATCACTCGCAGCCGAAATTGAGGTTAATTATTCAAATTTTAGATTGCAAGCGGAATATATTTATGATGAAGGTGATTACAATACTGCTGCAGGTGGTGGATGTGGCTCTGACCCAATTCTTTTAGGAGAAAAACGCGGTGGCTGGTGGGCTATGGCAATGTACAAATTCTACTTCAATTTAGAGCCAGTTATTAAAGTTGAATCATTTGATTCTGGAGATGCTGCTGGATATGGTGAGTTTATTACCACTTTTGGTGTTAATTACTTCTTTAATGACAATGTTAGACTTCAGGCAAACTATAGATATAGAGCTGAAACTAATAAAACCAATTCTGCTGAAATACCTAATGATGCACTATTACTTCAAATGCAAATTAAATTCTAAATCAAATTAATATGAAAATTAAAAACATTCTACTACTAACCGCAATGTTCCTATTTATATTAGGCACATCGGTAAAGGCGCAAGATTTAATTTCGGTAAACGATTTAAATAAAGCCATAATGAAAAAAAGTGTTGTGGTAATTGATGCACGCAGTAGTGCTAAATTTAAAGCCGATGCACACATTAAAAGTGCAGTAAATGTTGGATACAAAGAACTACAACAAACAGCGCCCATTAAAGGTGTTTTAATAAGTACTGCCGAAATTGCAAAAATGTTAGGCACAGCAGGTGTTGATGGAAAAAAACCTGTTGTTGTTTACGATGAAGGTTCAGGAAAATATGCTGGGCGTGTTTATTGGATCTTAAAATACATGGGCGTAAGCGATGTAAAAATACTTGATGGTAATATTAAAGCATGGAAAGCCGCACGTAAGCCTATTACAAAAAACCCAACAATGGTTAAAAAAACAAGCTTTGCTCCTGCTGTAAATGCTAGTATATTAGCAACTATGGCCGATGTTAAAAAGGGTGGTATTCAACTTATTGATGCACGTGCCGCAGCTGAATTTAATGGCAGCGATGGTAAAAGCAAAGGACATATACCAGGTGCAAAAAACATTGAATTTAAGCAAGTTTTAAACGCTGACGGAACAATGAAATCAGCAACGGACTTAAGTGCTACTTTTGCAGGTATTGATAAATCAAAACCAGTTGTATTATATTGCGAAACAAGTGTTAGAGCAGGAATAATTTATATTGCACTAACATCGGTATTAAATTACAGCAACGTTAAAGTTTATGATGGTGCTTACAATGAATGGATAAGTGACCAAAGCAATAAAATAGTAAAATAATATAGTTTAATATTAAATTATTAGGTCGGGCTTATTAAAGCTCGGCCTTTTTTATTGAAAAAATGTTAACAATCCACGAATTCAAACATGGTATATAGTATTATTGTTATACTTTTACTTTGTAAAGTGAAACAAAGTTTCTGAATTAATGATTTTTGAACAGAAATATTTATACACAAAAGTAAAGCTACTTGCTATTTTGCTAGTACTAATTCCCTTTGGGCAAAAGGCATTTTGTGCTAATGAAATTCATAAGGTGTTTTTTCATGAGTATAATAATACTAGCTACATAGTGCTTCACTCATTTTACTTTAATGCACTTGGCGGAAGCTATGAACAGGGTAATTTGAGGCAAACAGGCTACAATAAATCTGAAATTGCAGTATACAACTTAAACACAAAAAAGATAGTAGTCAGAAAAAAATTTGGAGCCTATAATAATCTGGAAGCATTTGAGATATTAGGCTGTAGCGATAGTCTAATTTGGATATACTCGAAAAAATACAAATCAGGCTTACAGGCAATTAGTATAAATACTCTTAACCTAAAAATAACACAAGCAACCATATACTCTAAACTTTCAAATTGGCAAGGTAGATTTATTGAACCTGAATGGAATGAAATTTCTGATTCCTATAGCTACAATTCCATAAGCAATTGTCTTATTGTTAGTAATTA
>JAUXEM010000251.1 GCA_030620515.1 Salinivirgaceae bacterium | reverse complement strand
TGTTTTACCATTATTAAATAAATTAATAAATTAAAAAAAATGAGAAATTTAGTATTTGTTTTAGCTCTAATATTTGTAAGTGTAGTAACTATGGGTCAAGAATTATCCATTGATACTGAAAATGTTAAGGTTGAGTTTGTGTTTTTGAAAGGGAAAGTTAAAGGTTCCGTAAGTGGTTTCGAAGGTAAGGTAAGTTTTGATGCCAATAATCTAGAAAATGCATCAATAGCTGGAAATGTAGATGCGTCAACCTTAAATTCGGGATTAAAAATGCGCGATAAGCATTTAAAGACCGCAACTTTTTTCGATGTGGATAAATATCCGAAAATGTACTTCAAAAGTACGAAATTTGAAAAAATAGAAAATGGTTTTATTATGATTGGACTGCTAAAAATTAAAGATGTAGAAAAAGAAACCAAGTTTGTATTCACTTATAGTGACAATTTATTTAAAGGAACAACCCATATAAATTCAAGTGATTTTGGAATAAGTGCTCGTAAGTCAGTGGAGAACAATAAAGTAGATATAACTATATATTTGCCCGTAAAATAGTATGGAAAAATAGAAAGAAAGCTACTAAGATACATAAAACAAAGTTCTTAAACCATAGTGCTAAAAGTTTAAAAAATGTTGCTACTTGCTTATATTTGTCTAATTTAATTTACACATTGTTAGCATACAAACTATGTACTATGTTAACATGTAATTACAGATTTAAATATCAACTAAATATGAAATTATAAACAGATGAAAAACAAAAGCTTAATCTCAATTGATGATTACACACGCGACGATTATCTTGAAATTTTAAGAGTAGCAGCAGAATTTGAAAAAAAACCGGTACAAAATATTTTAGAAGGAGTGGTAGTTGCCACTCTTTTTTTTGAACCATCAACTCGTACTAGGTTAAGTTTTGAAAGTGCCGTTAGCCGTTTAGGTGGTAAAATAATTGGTTTTACCGATGCCGCTTCGTCAAGTGTTAAAAAAGGGGAATCGTTAAAAGATACCATCTTAACAGTTAGTAATTATTCCGATTTAATTGTAATGCGTCATCCGCTTGAAGGAAGCGCTAGGTATGCCAGCGAAGTGGCTACCGTACCAGTAATTAACGCAGGCGATGGAGCAAATCAACATCCTACGCAATGCTTGCTCGATTTGTATTCGATTCAGCAAACACAAGGAACGCTTGAAAATTTGAAAATTTCGATTGTGGGCGATTTAAAATACGGGCGTACAGTTCATTCTTTGTTAATGGCTATGTCTAATTTTAATCCAACTTTTAATTTTATTGCGCCCGATGAATTAAAGGTACCTGAGGAATACAAACGTTTTTTGGACTTAAAGAATATTAAATACGAAGAGCATGTTGATTTAGCTGAGAATATTTTAGATTCTGATATTGTGTACATGACAAGAGTTCAGCGTGAACGTTTTGCAGATCCCTTGGAATATGAAAAGGTGAAAAACGTTTATATATTAAATAACGAAATGTTAAATGGAACAAAAGATAATATGAAAATATTGCATCCACTACCTCGCGTTAATGAAATTGACGAGGACGTTGATGAAAATGAAAAAGCATATTATTTTCCTCAAGCCTTGAATGGTGTATTTACACGTCAGGCAATTATGACTAAAATTTTAGGATTGAAATAATCCTGTTTTGTTAATTATTAAAAATACTTAGATGAAAGAACAAAAAGTACTTAGTGTAAGCGCAATACAGAACGGGACCGTTATTGACCATATTCCGGCTGAAAACCTTTTTAAGGTAATAAGCATTCTTAATTTAGAGAATCTCTCTGAAAATAAAATGACTTTTGGTACAAATTTTATCAGCAAACGTTTAGGATTAAAAGCAATTATTAAAATATCGGATAAATTTTTTGAAGATATAGAGATTGATAAAATTGCTTTAGTTGCACCCCATGCTAAATTAAATATTATTCGCGATTACACCGTTGTTGAGAAAAGAAAGGTGAGTGTTCCTGAAAGAATAGTGGCTATTGCTAAATGCATGAACCCTAAATGCGTTACTAATCATCAGCAAGTTACTACAAAATTTACTGTAATTGATAACAATAGTAAAGTAGATTTGAAATGTAATTACTGTGAGAAAATAACAGATCAAGAACATCTAGAAATTATATAAAAAGGATATGATATAATACTAATCAGTTTGATAAATACTTGATGTTTTGACTATTATAATTTCATTAAAAAGTTACAGGTTACTAGTGTTAAGTCAAGCTTCAAGTATCGGGTAACGGTTTGCTTCTCTAGCCTTAGGCTAGGTCGCAAAGACTCCTGTACTAGAGTCTCTGCGAGGAACAAAGCAGTCTGTTACTTGAATACTCACGCTCGACTTATCACTAGTTGCTGGTTAAACTAGCAACAAGTAACCAACATCTTTCCTAAAAACAACAATATATATTGTTTAACACCAATAATAATTTATTGGTTTCTATTGTTGAATAAAAAAAGTACCTCTAAGGGTGCTTTTTTTATTCAACAATACTAAGTCCATCTACTTTTAGTAAAGCTTCTCTGAGTTTTAGTCCATTATTTTTACGTATGGCTAATGAAATTTTACAGGCATTGTCAAATTGTTGATTTGATTGTGTAGGGTTTTGTTCTTTTAATATTTTCATTACATTATTCATAACTAGGTAGCCAAACTCAATATCAAAAATATCCACTTCATATTTTTGGATAATAGCGTTGTTTTCTATTGCATTGGCGGCAGCCATTTTATAAGCATTTATTAAACCAGGTATACCCAGTTTTGTGCCTCCAAAATAACGTACTACAACAATTAATATATTGGTAATATTATTTGATTTTATTTGCCCTAATACTGGTGGGCCTGAAGAGTTAGATGGCTCACCATCGTCGCTATATCGAAAAGTTTTTAAGTCGGCACCTAATCTAAATGCATAAACATGATGGCGGGCATCGTAATATTGCTTGCGCAAAACTTTTTGATGCGCTTTTACCTCCTCCTCACTAGAAACAGGAAAGGCAAAAGCTAGAAATTTACTTCCTTTTTCTTTGTAAATACCTTCTGATTCTTTGCTTAAGGTATAAAATGTATCTGTAGTTTCGTTATGCATGGCTCATTGGTTAAACTAGAAATTTCGAATCATTAAAATTAAAACTATAACAGAGATGATTAAACCTACCCAATTTATTTTTGAGAAGCGCTCTTTGAAAATTATGAAAGCAATTAGAACCGACACGGCAACAATCCCAATGTTATTAATGCCAAATACTAGTGAGCTATTTATCTTAAGATCATTCAAAGCATCAATTAGAAAATACATTGATCCATAGTTTGCAAGACCTAAAAATGTACCTAAAATCCAGACTTTTGGATTTGCTAATTGCTGTAAAGTTTTGCGATTGGTAAGTATAATAACTATTCCAATTATACCGGCAACCATAAAATTAAGCGTGCTAAAAATGGAAGTTAATTCAGGATCATTTATAAAATGATGCTGACAATATTTTATCAATGTATCAAGTATTCCTAATCCAAAAAACAATAGAATAGGATAGATAACTGCTTTTTCTTTTATGCTAATCTTATCTTTCGGATAAACAACTAAAAATACTGCTACGCAAGCCAATAATATCTGAATAAGTTTTCCACTAGTGAATACATCGTTTTCATCGTAACTAATGCTATATATAACGGGCAGTACAAACGACATTTTTGCAGAAACAGTTGTTACAGCTATTCCAGCAGTGCGGGTAGAACTTCCTATAAAATAAAAGTTTACTATTAAAAGTACACCAATTATTAGCGATAAATATAACCAACTAGGAGGGGCAGAAACAATTCCACTTATAGAGTTTGTACTTATGGATAAACCAAATACTGTAGCTACTATGTAATTAATAACTATTGGAGGAAAAACATGAAGCTTCTGCTTATCAATTATCTTAAAGATAATTAAAATACATGTAGATGAAAGAATACTTAATAATAAACTAATCATTTAAATAAATATTTAAGTCGGTCGAAAGTAATACCAATTTTTAAGTGTACAAAATGAATGTTAGTAAGTAAATTACTTATTTTTGAATAACTTAAGCAAAAAGTGCCTAAGTGTATAGTCTTGAAATTTAACTGTTTGTTGACATTATTGTCAATGTTTTATGATTCACCCGTCATGTATAAAGTATATGGGTTTTTAGACATTGCAAAACTTTTTAGCATTGAATATGTACAAAAATATCGCAAATACAACATGGTTAGTGTCTGAATTAATCAGGATAAGTAAGGCAATGGGAAAGCCACCATTTATTCATGGGCTTTCTGTATTTTTTTCAATTAGTTATACTGTTTCCTAGATATTTAACCATTTGAGACAAACTAACTTAATGATTACTGCAATAAATGAAAAGATATTAACAATTATTGTGGAATTGAAAAATTAATTCTATTTTGCAAAATAATAATAGGGATGGGTTATGTATAAATTTTTATTTTTAATAGCTATAGGTTTATTAGTATTTGGTTGTAATGAAGATGCGCCAAATACTCATAATATTGATAATGAATTGATAATAAATCACCTCGCATTAAATGAAATTGAAGCATTTCATTACTACGATGGATTATATTACCAAATAAAGTCCGAAGAATTGGGAAATGAATTTCCAAATCCAACCTCATTAGTACAGGTGAAATATAAAGGATATTTGCTAGATGGAACT
>JAUXEM010000042.1 GCA_030620515.1 Salinivirgaceae bacterium | reverse complement strand
CTAATACAGAATTATTTACTTTGACATTAGATCAACTAATGAATCTAACAATAGAATCAGCAGATAAAAAAGAACAAAAAATTTCAGATATTCCAGCAAGTATAATTGTTGTTGAAAGAAATGAGATAGAGGCGGCTGGTTATCAAGATTTAAGTGAAATACTACAAAATGTGCCAGGACTTTATAAAATTGATGATAAGTTTTGGTTAGGAGGGACTAATTTTGGAATTAGGGGAAATTATACAACCGGAACTTTTAATGATATGATTATTTTAGTAAATGGCGTAGTACAGCGCGAAGATTATTACGACTCTTACAATATTATTGGAATAAATATACCAGTTGAAACTATAGATAGAATTGAGATTATTAAAGGACCAATGTCAATTATGTATGGTAGTGGAGCTTTTATGGGTGTTATTAATATTATTACAAATCAACAAAAAAGAAACAATAGTATTGCTAGTGTTTCATACGGTACTGCAAATACAGTAAAAGCAGCTTTAAAATATGCACAATCTATTGATAAATTTAAGTTTACCTTTAATGCTGGCATTTACAATAATAAAAGGCAGGGTGCTAAATTGGGTGATATGACAAGTGCTTTTCCTAATTTACCATCTTATTGGGGTTCGCACACCGAAGATGAAACATTAGATGAAAATTCAAGTAATAGATACTTTGGTGTTTCAGCAGAATATGAAGAATTTAAAATTAATCTTTCACATACCGAATCTAAACAAAATATAACTGATGGCTACCCCTCAATGAATGATGGTAGTTTTAGCTCATTTAATAAATCATATGTTAATTTTTGTTATGATAAAGAATTAAATAAAGAATTAACTATTGGAGCTAAATACACTTATATTTTTAGTAATCAATTGTCAGATAATCAGTATTTTATCGAAAGCTCTCCTGATGTAACAAGAACATATGATTTTACATCTCAAAATACTAAAGCACACGATATTGAATTATTATCACATTGGACTATTAGCAAAATGTTAAATGCTCATTTTGGCTTATATTCTCATATTACCGAAGATATTTTCACAACAGTTGATGTTACATCGCAAAATTATTTTGGAGTATTGTATGCCCTACCAAAAAACGAAAACATAATAACAAATGCGGCTTATCTTCAGATAGAATTTAAACCAGTTGAAAAGCTTTTAGTGGTTGGAGGATTGCGATATGAAAAACTTAATAATTATGGTCAAGAGATTTTGGACTCCAGAAATGCGGATAGTACCTATTTGATATCAAACGAATATGATGCAGGAAAAGGAAATTTAATTCCGCGTTTGGCTGTTATATATAAGCTTAATGAAACAAATGTTTTAAAAGCTATGTATGGAGAAGCAATTAAAAATCCATCATATGGACAAAATAATGAAACTATTAAAAGAGTTTGGCGAAATCAGCCTGCTGTTCCTAACTTAATATCGGCTAAAATTCAAACTATAGAATTAAACTACACAAGCTATTTTAATGCTTTTGCATTAAATGTGTCTCTATTTAGTAATCAATTAAATAACCTTATATCAAGAGATAATTATAGAGATGATCAAGGCGTAGAGCATTGGTTTGTTGGTAACTCTGGTAGTATTAGTACTAATGGAGTAGAATTAATAGTAAGTTCAAAACCATTTGATAAAATAAAAACAGATGTAAGTGTATCGTATCAACAGTCGACCAATAAAGAATTGGGAAGTGTTGATCTTGGATATTCACCAAATGTTTTAGGAAGTATTAAAGTGTTTTATAATTTTTATAACGAGCATCTTTTTTTTATATCGGCTAGGTATATTGATAAAATGTACACTAAGTTTGATGAGGAAACTGATGGTAGAATTGGAAATGAAGAAGTTCCTTCTGTTTTTATTGTGGATGCAAATATAAGGTTTAATAACTTATTTAATACAGGATTTTACACAGGATTAAAAGTAAATAATTTACTTAATACTGAAATTAAATACCCAACAACAGGAAATAGTCAATGGGCAGATAAAGGTACCTTTGATTACGGTATATCGATTTATGCAACCCTTGGAATTAAATTTTAATATTAACCCAAAAGATATATTCGTTTTTACTAACTTTTTGTGTAAAGCACCGAAAATATTTCTCAGGTATCTGTATTTTGATATTTGAATTGAGAGCTTTGTTAATTAGTGACGGCTTGCAAACGATGAGTAAAAAAAACCTTTCCAAAGTGAGCAGTTTTTAATTATCCCTATATCCACAAGTTGGCATTCATTGAAAAAACAGCATTATAATAATGTAGCTTATCCAAAATGATTTTTTATTTTTGGGCTTGAATATTTGAAAAACAATATGACAAAAGAAAACGCAATAAAATTATTTCAAGACCAAAGAGTTCGGGTTCAATGGGACGAAGAGCAAGAAAAGTGGCTTTTCTCAATAATTGATGTTATCGGTGTTTTGACTGGCAGCAATAATCCAAGAAAGTATTGGAGTGTTCTGAAAACCCGATTAAAAAAGGAAGGAAGTGAAGTGGCTACAAATTGTAGCCGTTTGAAATTATTAGCAACTGACGGAAAAATGCGAATTACTGATGTTGCGGACACAGAACAATTGTTACGATTAATACAATCTATTCCATCACCCAATGCAGAGCCGTTTAAAGTTTGGTTAGCCAAAGTTGGATATGAAAGAATTGAAGAAACAGAAGACCCCGAAAAAGCCTTTGATAGAGCAATGGAAACATACTTAAAAAAAGGCTATTCTGAAAAATGGATAAATCAGCGATTAAAGAGCATTGAAGTAAGAAAGGAACTAACCGATGAATGGGAAGAACGTGGAGTAAAAAAAGGAGTTGAATATGCAATATTAACTGATGAAATAACTAAAGCTTGGGCAGGTTTATCGGTTAAGGACTACAAAAAGTTCAAAGATTTGAAGAAAGAAAATATTCGAGATAACATGACCAACCTTGAATTAGTATTAAATATGCTTGCAGAAGCTACCACGACTGAAATATCAAAAAAGAAGAAGCCAAAAACTTTCTCTCAAAACAAAAAAATAGCACAAACAGGTGGAACGATTGCAGGAAATACAAGGAAAGAAATTGAAACAAAAACAGGAGAAAGTATAGTGACTTCAAAAAATGCAAAAAGTTTAAAACCAAAAGACGATATAACTGAAATAGAATAATAAACAACGAAATGCCAACAAAAGCTAAATTCAAAAAGGGCAATATGCTTATTGATAACTGGTTACGTGAATTTAGCCCCACAAAATCTTTAATTTTGCTTTTTTAACGGATTAAATATTGAAAAATCAAAAATTTCGCTACTTTCGTATAACAAAAGGTTTTACTATAACATCCCTTTCAGAAATTTAGCCAAGCGTAAGCATGTGTGACATTCTGTAAACTAAGCAGCGCGCCTTCACTGTTTTAAATGATGCGAAGCTTATTAAAACTCTAATTTACAACATAGTCGCACTACTACCCCGAAAAAAAAGGGGCAGGCATTGCGGATTTAAGGTATAAAGTGAATAGTTAACCCTAAGTTAAAACCTGCAACCTTGTAACAAGTTCTTTAATCTCAACATTCATTTTAGTTTTAATGTGAGTAAACTGGTTTTTTATTGGCTCGCTTGAACTATTAACTGTTGAATTTATTGCTTTTATTGTGTTGTTGCGAAAAAGAATAGTGTCGCTTACTATTTGCGCTAATTCTTTTTTGTTTTTTTTAGGGAACAAATAATCGTAGGTAAAACACTCAACAATTATTTCGTTAGTAATGTAGTTTACGTCTTTCTTTAAAATCTTTATACTAGCCATAGTTTTTTTATTAGTAATTAATAATGAGTAATTAACAATGAATAATTTTTTATAGTTTCTTTTTTATCTAAAGTCTAGCTTCTAAAGTCTAATAGTCTTCTTTTAGCTTTCTTCGTGAAAATATAATTTGTAATATTTTAATCCTTTAGTATTATCAATGCCTTTTTCAATAAAATCGGGGTTTGAATGAACATAAACATGAAAGTTTTTGTCGAGCTTAATAATGCTTCTGAAATATTTTTTTCCTTTTTTTAATGCTTCTGCTGATATTTCAAATTGGTCGGCAGGTGCTAGTGCTCGTTTGTTTTCAAATTCATGCTTGTACTCTTCAAAAGCTTCCGATATCTCGTCATTTTCAATTACATGCTCCTTAAACTCCTCGTTATTAAAAGTATCGTTATTGTTGAAATACGCTTCGGTTTTTTTTATGAAATTAACCTGCTCTTGTTTGTCAACATTATGTGTTTCGTTTAGTATTTGTTCGCTAAAACCTTTACACATGTCAATTAGCTGATTGGTTTGGTAAAACTCGTTTTCGCGAGGCATAACACTTAAAAAACCGTCGCGCCAATACAAAGCTTCTGTTGCTTTATTTGTTGTGTCAATAATAGACACCTTATAACCAAACTCTTTTTCAGTATTAAAAATAAGGCATCCTTTATCAAGTTTTTTAATATTAATTCCATCTTGATAGTCAACTTCAAAGTTTTCGTTTTTCTGATACACTCGCAAATAAGTATCTTTTGTTTCTGACTTAAAAAGCCCAATTCCGCTAACAATTTCACCTTCTACATTGATGTTCGAAAAACGAACAACATAAAACTCGCCGGTTTTAATTTTCGGATGGTTTGAGCGTTCGTATAAAAGCCAGGCAAGATTTTTCGACTGCTCAAAAAATGTCGATTCATCTTCAAATATTTGAGAAATATGATTGAAAACTTCGTTTAGCTGAAGATCTGAATCATTCGAAAAACTATAAAAATAATCGGATTTAAAATGGGATAGGAAATACTGTTTTAGTATTGTTTCAACGGTATCGTCACTTATAACCATTGGCGATTTTGAAAGACTAACGCCTTGTTCTTCTATACGGTTGCCAATGTTGTGAACAACTATTTGATTTAAGCTAACTTCTGAAAAATCGAACATTTGAATAATTATATATATTGTTTGTGCAAATTTAGCATTTTATGATTGATATTTTAGTTAATTAGAATTTAGAATGAAGAATTTAGAACGAAGAATGAAATAACTTTGAATTTTGTTATTTGAACTTTGATTTTTGTTATTTGAATTTTGAATTTTTATTATGTTATTTGAACTTTGAAATTTCCATTTTTCTATTTGTACTTTTATGCCAAATTAAATTATATGCGTGCAGTTATTATTTTTTTAGTAGTATTTTTTAGTAGTTTATTCCTTACAGCTCAGAATAAACCTGAGAAACCTCAACTTACCCGAATACTTTTTGTTTTAGATGGTTCCCAGAGTATGCTTGCTAAATGGGAGAGTGGTATAAAAATGAGCGTAGCTCAAAAGATTCTGACTGAGATGGTGGATAGTTTGAAGCGAATTAATCATGTGGAAATGGCTTTACGAGTTTACGGTCATCAAAGCCCAGTTCCTCCACAAGATTGTGGCGATACTAAACTAGAAGTTCCTTTCTCGAAGAATAATGCAAGCAAAATAAAACAAAAGCTTAATAGTATAAGACCTAAAGGAACTACTCCAATAGCTTATTCATTGGAGATGAGTGCTGGTGATTTTCCGAACAACACGAAAAGCCGCAATATAATTATTTTAATTACCGACGGTATTGAATCGTGCGATGGTGACCCATGTGCTGTATCTCAAAATTTACAAAAACAAGGTGTAATTCTTAAGCCTTTTGTAATTGGTATTGGTCTTGATATGGATTTTAAAGAGACTTTTGAATGTGTTGGTCGTTATTATGATGCTAACGACGAAGATAGGTTTAGAGAGGTGTTAAATGTTGTTATATCGCAAGCCTTAAATACTACAACACTACAAGTTAATTTGCTCGACGAAAGTGGTAATCCTACTGAAACAGATGTGAATATGACGTTTTATGATGAGTATTCAAGTGAAATGAAGTGTAATTTTATTCATACTTTAAATAGAGTTGGGAGACCTGATACATTAAGTATGGATCCAATTCCAACCTATAAGATTTGTGTACATACAATTCCATCCATAACAAAAGGAAATATAGTTTTTAAACCTGGCGAGCATAGTACTGTTGCTATTAATGCCCCACAAGGAAAACTTTTGGTGAAAACGCAAAAATCAACCTATCACAAAGATTTAAAATTTGTAGTTAAAAAACCTGAATCGCACGAAACTTTAAATATGCAAGTAGTTAATGTTGCTGAAAAATATATTACTGGGAATTATGAGGTGGAGATTTATACTATTCCAAGAATACTTATTAAGGATGTAGTGATTAAGCAGAGTGAAACTACAACAATTAAAATTCCAAAGCCTGGCTTAGTAACATTTGTAGGTTCAGCTCCTGGCTATGGTGCTATTTATAAAGAGGAGGGGAATGAGTTAATTTGGATTCAGAATATAAATTCATCTGTTTCGAATCAAACATTGGCTATTCAACCAGGGAAATATAGAGTTATTACCCGACCTAAAAATGCAAAGGAAAGTGTGTTTACCTCGAATAAAAAATTTGAAGTTGTATCGGGCCGTGCCGATAAGATTATTCTTTACTGATAAAGTTATAGTAGTTTTATATAACCACAATACAACGCATAATATTTAGCCAATTAGATAGTTAGTTGCGGCGCAATTTTACTTATTTAGGTAATAACAAAACGACAAATTATACGCATTTGCATCTTAGTTGCACTGCTTTTTGCGAAATTAAGGTGGTTATTTATTAATAATAAATATAATTGAGTTTTGTAATGAGAGCGGAGTTGATGTTGCCGAGCAGAGTCGAGGCACTATTCAAATCCAAAAAAGTAGGTGATAGTTCCCTTTTGTAAGGCAGGGGCATCTTTTTTCACATTAAATTTTGCTTTCATTGCTGCCTCTTTAGCAACTTTAAGTAACGATGCATCAGAAATTGTAGAACCTTTAACTCCTGGGCGAGCTGAAACAACATTGCCGTTTTGGTCAACGGTTACCTCCACAACAACTTTGCCATCGGTAGTATGTATTTTTGGAGGTGGGGGTAAAGAACGAGAACTTCTTCCGTTAAGAGTAAAGGATGTACCATTGCCACCACCTGTGCCACCAGTTCGGTTTCCTGAATTTATATCCCCATCAGGGTTGCCTTGATTACCATTGCCAACTGTTTCACCTTCGCCACTATTATCACCAGTTGGATTATTACCGCCAAAAGCTCCTTTTACACGGTCGTTTATTTCTTTTTGTTGTTGTTCTCTTTTTAAGCGTTCTTCTTCTTGTTTTTGTCTTTCAACCTCTTGCTGGCGGATACGTTCCTTTTCTTCACGTTTTTTCTTTTTTAACTCATTCTGCTGTTCTTTTTCTTTACGTTTTTTTTCTTTTAACGCAGCAGCTTCTTCAAAATCTTGAGTAGTTACTTCTTCGGTATTTTCTGTTGGGGTAGTAGGTTCGGGTGTGCTTGTTTCAACCGGAGTTGGAATAGATTCTATAGGTTGTGAAGTAGGTTTAGGCTCAATTGTTCCCATTCCCAATTCATCGGTGCCAAAATTTATCAAAATGCCCTCTTCTTCTGGTGGAGGGAATTGAGCTGAAAAGCCAAATATCATTAACATTCCGGTAAATACTACCAAAAATATTAATGCACTAATGGCTCCAAATTTTTGCTCTTTCGATAAATTCATTTTCGACGATTATTTTTTAGCCCTTGTGGCTAATATTAGTTTATAATGATTGTTTTTTGCTATGTTCATAACCTTAACCACATGCTCCATTGCTACACTTTGGTCAACATGTAATGATATTGTAGGTGGCTCTTCGTAACTAGCCGATAAACCTACCTTGTTAATTATTGTAGTCTCTAGGTCAGCAAATTGAACAAATTTACCTTCAACGGCATAATTTAATTCGTCGGTAATTGAAACAGTTGTAATAGGCTTGTTGGCCATTGTTTGGCTATTGCTTTGTGGTAGTATGAGTTTTAGTGCATTTGGTGCAATTAAAGTAGATGTTACCATAAAAAATATAAGTAGTAAGAATACTATATCTGTCATTGACGACATGCTAAATTCTGCACTAACTTTCGATTTTCTTCTTAACCCCATTATTTTCTAGCTTAATTATTTTAGAAATATATTGCTTATGTATTTAGTTAACAGGTTCGTTTAATAAATCCATAAATTCTGTTGTGCTGGCTTCCATTTTATGCACAACTTTTTCAACCCGTGCCATTAGGTAATTGTATGCAAAATAGGCTAAAATACCAACAATTAAACCGCCTACCGTAGTTACCATTGCTATGTAAATACCATTTGACAAAAGCGAAACGTCAATATTGTTTCCGGCTTGCGACATATCATAGAAAGCACGAATCATGCCAATTACTGTTCCTAAGAATCCAATCATTGGAGCACCACCTGAGATAGTTGCAAGCATTGGTAATCCTTTTTCCAACTTGCCAATTTCAAGATTGCCAACATTTTCAATGGTTGTGTTAATATCGTTTAAAGGACGACCTAAACGGCTAATTCCCTTTTCAATCATTCGTGCAATAGGGTTACTATTCGATTGGCATAATGATGTTGCAGCATCAATTTTTCCATCATGAATATAATCTTTAATTCTATTCATAAAATTAATATCTTCTTTTGTCGCATTCTTAATAGCCATAAAACGTTCAAAAAATAGGTATACTGCAATTATTAGTAATACGGCTAATATTGCCATAATCCATCCGCCTTGTATGGCTAAATCAAATGATGATAATGTTAATTCAGTTGATTCAACCATAGCAGTATCTTGAGGCTGGGTTAATGTTATTTGTAGAAAGTTTGTTAAAAGCATAAGTGTTCTTTTAATTTTTTAATTATATAATAAACAGGATATAAAAGTAAGTATTATATCCCGTTGAAAAAATATTAAAAATTATTTAATGTGCAGCACCAGAAACAACTGAAGGAGCAATAGTTATATATTGTGATAACCATTCGCTAACCTCAGGCATATAGTAAGTTGCAATTAGTCCGGTTATTGTCATTACAATAGTATATGGTAATGCCATAATAACCATACGCATGTACGATAAGCGAATTAGCGGTGCTAATGACGAAGTTAATAAGAATAAAAACGCAGCTTGTCCGTTTGGAGTTGCGACACTTGGTATGTTAGTTCCAGTATTAATAGCTACGGCTAGTTTATCAAACTGATCTTGAGAAAGACCATAATCACCTGATAAAAATGCACTTTTTGTCTCTGAAATATATACGGTTGCAACAAATACATTATCACTAATCATGGATAGGAATCCATTGGCAAGATAGTAGGCAACTAACTGATTTCTACCTTCTAATGATAGTACATAATCAATAATAGGTTTAAATAGATGCTGATCGTGAATAACCGCTACAATAGCAAAAAACACTACTAATAAGGCTGTAAATGGTAATGCTTCGCGGAAAGCGTGTCCCATATCATGCTCTTCTGTAACACCAGTTGTTGCTGTTAATAATACAATTATTGAAAGACCAATAATGCCAACTTCAGCTAAGTGCATTGCAAGAGAGAAAATTAACCAAATTGCAATTACTACTTGAGCAATTAATTTAGCTCTGAATCTAGGAGTCATTACAGCATCTTGTTGTTGTACCGTATTACTTAATATATTATATACATTTTTTGGTATTTGATATCCGTAACCAAAAATCTTAAATTTTTCAAGTAGCATAGCTGTAGTTAATCCAACAATTAATACAGGAATAGAAACAGGAATTACTCTAAGGAAGAAATCAACAAAATTCCATCCCATTTCATGACCAATTAAAAGATTTTGAGGCTCGCCTACAATAGTACAAACGCCACCAAGAGCAGTACCAACAGCGGCATGCATCATGATGTTTCTAAGGTAACCTCTAAATTGTTCTAAGTCTGTTTCGTGAACACCAGTAAAACTGCTATCATCTTTTATGTTATCGACCTTACTTATCTCTTTATGGTAAATGGAATAAAAGCCATAAGCTACGGCAATAACAACAGCTGTAACAGTTAGTGCATCAAGAAAAGCAGATAAGAAAGCTCCCAAGAAAGAAAATAAAAGTGCTATAATTATTTTTGATTTAATACGAATTACAATGCGAGTAAATGCATAATGTAATAAGTCTTGCATAAAGTATATACCAGCAACCATAAATACCAATAGAAGAATTACTGGGAAATTGTGTAATGTTTCGTTGTACACCGATTCTGGGGTTGTCATTTTGAGAATGACCGCTTGAATTGCAAGCAGACCTCCAGCAGGTAATGGATAACACTTAAGTGCCATTGCCAGAGTGAAAATAAATTCAATAATTAGTACCCACCCTGTTATAAAAGGACCAGCGATTAGCAAAAGGATAGGATTAAGTACTAAAAACCCAATTAAGGTCATTTTATACCACATTGGCGAATTTCCAAATAAATTTTGGACAAATGCTTTAAGTAAAGATTTTGACATTTTATATTTATTTAAGTTATATTTATTGTATGTTCCGAGCCGCAAACTTACTAGTTTTTTAAAATTATCGCAAGCTGTTTGATGATAAACATCTTTTGTATTGATTAAGAATAAGTTTATTGGAAAGAATATTGTTTATTCTGTTGTAGCAATAGTCCAATTTTATAAAAATTTTTCACAGTCGTTTTTTTTGTTGTCTTATCCTTTTGTAGGCGGTGATTAGTGATTATTAACGGTTTAAGAATCACTCTCCGATTCTACTTCAACTTCCTTAGGTTTGGTGGCGTATTCTTTTCTAAATATTCGTTGCATTAATTCTGAAAACTTATCGAATTCTTCGGTATAAAAAATGCCAATACCTTGTTTATAAGGAGCTGGATTTAGTTCGTCAATATCATCGTTTTCTTTTTGAAATGCTCGAACACGAATATTACCTTTTTTGTTTACTTTTAATTCAACAGTAAAGTCGGTAGTGTATTGTGAATTTGTTTTGTCGGCTTGGGTGTTTTGTCCACCATAGCCTAAGTTTCCATATACCGTTACTCTGTCGTTCCAAAGCGTTGTTGAAAGGGCTAATTCATATTCTGTTTCAATAGTTTCAGTTCCTGGTCGGAGGGTAAAGCCTAAGTCGAAATCGCTATTAAGTTGCGAAAGCCAATGGCTTAATTGGTTTGATAATAATTCACTTACTGTTGTGGCACCTAAACTGGCAGATGTGGAAGTTTCATTATCAGAACTTGTAATAGTTAATGGGGCAAATTTATTTAAAAGTAGTAATGAAATAATCTGTTTGTTTAATTCATCTTCAGGCAAACTATTTAGTTGCTCAATTACTTCGTTGTTTGTATTTGAAGTTACCTCTACCGAGAAATTAATATCAGGGTTGGTTAGTGTATTTGTCATAAGTAGATGGCAATCTACTGGAATTCTCTTTTCCTTATCTGATTCGGCTTGGGTTAGGTCATAAATTGAGGCTCTACGTACACGATAAATTGCATCCAAATCTACATCAGCAATTCCGGGGTGTCCATTCCAACTTACTGAACTTCCTTGAACTATATCAAGTCGTTTATTAATAACATCATGTAATGTAAATAAAAACTCTCCTTTTTCAATTACATAATCGCCATACATGGCAAATTCATCAGGTTTTGAAACCATGTTTATTTGGGCATTCCCATTTGCTTTAAGTACATCGCCAATTTTTGGGTCGAAAATTATTTGCACCTCTGTTGCTGGAGTAATATTTACATCTATGTTAATTGTGGTTTTAGTCTTTTTTTCGGTAATAGCCTTTGTATTGCGTATATTTTTTTCTTGCTTGCTATGATCTACGAAAGCAATAAACTCATTGTCTTTTATATCACCCTTACCTGCAAGAGGAATAAAAAATTTAGAATTGTTTAGTGTTGTTGCTGCTATTCCAATTGTTATTTCTTTAGTGGGTCCTGCAATATCTACAATGCCAGCTCCATAAACTGTACCATAATAGTATGGATTATGGTTGTGTTTAGTATCAAAGCCAAGAATTTTATCGGTAGTTATTTTGAAATTTACACCAAACTGTTTTAAATCTGTGTTATATATATGACCATTTATTATTGCATAATTACTGTCTCTATCATATAAGGCAACGTTGTTAAAAAGTATTTTATTGTTAATAAACCTAAGGGAATCGGAGAAATGATATTTTACATTTGTTGGTACTATTTCAAGAGTTGTCTTTTTTGCAAAAGTAGTACCTTTCCATAAAGGTGATTTAGGATTGCCATAAATTCGAATGTTTCCGCTTAATGTTCCTGTAATATTATCGAAAGTTGGACGTAAAAATGCTTCAAGTATTTCCATGTCTTGATCTATCAAGTTTAGGTCAATAAGCATTTCTTTTCTGCCAGGAGCAATAAAGCCACTAAATTTAAAAGTTTGCTTTTGATTCTTATATGTGCTTCCTTCAAGGTCAAGCTGTACCATTTCTTTATTCCAATGGGTTTTAATTTTAGTTTGTCCAATTAATTGTTTGTTTAATAAAAGGTTCTGTATCTCTAAATCTGAATCAATTTTGTGCTCGCCCTTTAAATCTTTTAAAACGCATTTACCACTTAAGAACCCTCCAAAATTTAGACGATCTTTTTTTAGTAAAATATTTAAATTATTTAAATCTACTTTCTTGATATTTAATATTATGCTGTCTGTAGGGTTGTCTGAAATTTTCCCATCTACTTCCAGTACAGATTCTCCCTTCTCAATATGAATGTTTTGAAGAGTTATGCCTGATGAATCTTTTTTAACTGAGCATTCATTTAAGGTCCATAGTGTATCTACAACTATTATATTTGAAGGATAGAAGTTTACTTTAATATTTGGCTCATTTTTTTTGAATCCGGGAAGAATTATAGCCAATGAATTAATGTTACCACTATAGTTTTTGTCTAGCCAATTATTCCAGTTTAAATTACTTTGAATACTATCATTGTGAATACTCAAACTAAGCAAAACGTTTTTTAAGCTATTGCTCTTTGAATATTGATATTCTTTTGAATCTAAATTAATAAAAAGCTTATTGTTTTTTGTGTATGTTTTAAGACTGAAGTCTGATATTTTTTGATTATTGTAATCAATTTGATTTGATAGACATGTGAATTGTAGTTGTTGTTTATTTGAGTTAAATACTCCATCTATTTTTGTTCCTGGAGAAATACTTAGACCAGGCATAAGTATTTCAATAATAGGATGTGGATATTTAGCATTTACGCTAAAATTAAAATTATTTAAACCAGAAGCAGTTAATTTACTAGCATTTGTAAAGGAAGGAAGCATACTATGTGTAAAAACCTTTAAATCTTTTATAAGCGACACTAAATTATAGTTGCCAATGAAAGAAGCATCAATAAATTCTGAGCGAAAAGTTAATTTTTTTCCTTTGTTAGTTAATACTGACCTAATAAGTATGCTATCTGTAGCTAAGTATGTAGTGTCTTGAAAATAAAACAAATCGCTTATTAGAATTGTTCCATCTGAACTATCAAAGCTTTGACCAGAGAATTTAGCATTTAAGTTAACCGAAAGATTTGCTGTACTATCAGTATTGCTAAATCCTAAAGCATATAAGTTAGCAGAGTAAATATGTGACACAAAATTATACGATGGGCTTGGAGCAAAGCTTACAATTCCCTCAAAATCAGCTCTTAGGTTTGGGTCGTATGATGATATTTTTCCTCTAAATTGATCATTACTGACATTGCCATCAATTAAAATAGAATCGATATTATATTCATTAATGTCAATATTTTTAATATAACCAGATAGTTTAAGATCAATGCCATGCTTTTTAGAATATGTGCCACTAGTATTCATATTCAAGGCCAGGTCGCCAAACATTTCGTTTTTTACTATTTCATTTAAATATATTGGATCTGTTTTTATATTTCCATCTATAATAAATTCGTTTATGTTTTTCCTTATGGATAAGTTTGATTCAATAATTCCTACGCTTGTGGATATTTTACCTTGCGATGTTATTGAATCGGCATTTCCTTTTAAAATTCCCTGATAAGCAATATCTCCCATAACTTTAAGGTCAGTAGGTATTTCAGATGAATCTTTTTGGAAAAACCCCATTGCAATATTAGCTATATCAGTTCTGTTAGTAAAAGCATTTTCAAAATTCACAAAATATGCAATTTCATCTTTGTTTTTATAGTTTATTACACGCATGTTAGCATGAACAGAACTTTTATTACCTACAAATAGTTTTATGTTTTTTCCTGAAATAGTTTGTTTGTCAATATCCAAATTTCCTGAAATACTAAATTCTTCATTTATGTTTTTAAATTTTGGATTAATAAAAGAGAAATCGTTAAGGTTAATTCTTGAAGATATTATATTTAATTTTCCAATATTATCTCCATCTGAATCTTTAAAGAAATGAGCTTGCTGAATGTCAAAATGAGAATTTCTAGTAAACAAATTGAGATTAGATAGTTTGAAGTCGTCTTTTATTATTTCAATATTAAAAGCTAAATCTTTAATTAATGCAGAATTATTTTTGTGAAGTATTACACTTTTTGTTGAAAATAAAATTTTTGTTGAATCAATGGAAATATCATTAATGCTTATTGATATATGATTTAGTAAAAATGGGTTTTTGTATAGTGTTTTATGTTTTACGCTTGATTTAAAAATATTCAACTCATCACATTTTATTTTCCAATTAAAGGGTTTCGAGCTGTCTTTTTTTAATTTTTTAAGTAAAAAGGAGAAATTTAAACTATCGTTAGTAATATTATATGTATTTGTATAGGCCTTGTTTATTTTTATATTTTTAAAATAAATATTGTTTAAATTAAGGTCTATGTTTTTAATGTTTGCTTCTATTTTATTTATATAAATTAAAGTATCATGGCGTTCGTCTTTTATTAATAAATCTTTTATTAATAGACTGTTGTTTAGGCGGTAACGTACTTTTTTTATTGAAATAGAAATACCTGATTTTGCCGATAATTGATTAATTATTTTTTTTGCTACAATGGTTTGTACAGCAGGTGTTCTTAAACCAGCCCATGCTAGGATAATTAAACTTGCAATAATGAGTATAAGAATGGCTAATATTTTAGCTGATTTTTTAATACTTTTGCCTTTAAAATAATGAATACAATACTTGATAAAACAATTGGGTAAAAATAACAATTGCATTAAGATATACAGAAAAGATGCCAAATTCTTTTTGCAATATAATTATATTGTTTGGCATGCATTTATTTTAGCAGGTTATAATGTATAGGTTAAGATAGAATTACCCTATAAAATAATACATAAATATATGACAATTAATATTTTGGGAATTGAGTCTTCGTGTGATGATACTTCGGCAGCAGTTTTAAGCAATGGGGTTATTAAATCGAATGTAATTGCAAATCAAGATGTTCATAAAGCATATGGTGGAGTAGTTCCTGAGTTGGCATCAAGGGCGCATCAGCAAAATATTATTCCTGTTGTAGATGCTGCTATTAAAAAAGCTGGCATGTTTGCTAATGATATTACTGCTGTTGCTTTTACTCGTGGACCGGGTCTATTGGGCTCTCTTTTAGTCGGTTCTTCTTTTGCAAAAGGTTTTTCCTTGGCACGTAATATCCCACTGATTGATGTTAACCATCTTCAGGGGCATGTTTTGGCTCATTATATAAAAGAAGAAGAGAGTGATATAGACCAACCAGAATTCCCATTTTTGTGCTTGTTAGTGTCTGGTGGTAATTCGCAAATAATAATTGTAAAAAGTCATTTAGAAATGGAAGTAATAGGTACAACCATTGATGATGCTGCAGGTGAAGCTTTTGATAAATGTGCAAAAGTTATAAATTTACCTTATCCTGGTGGCCCTTTAATAGATAAATTAGCTAAGGATGGAGACCCCCTTTCTATTCCATTTTCGAAACCACGCATACAAGGGTACAATTATAGCTTTAGTGGATTAAAAACAAGTTTCCTATATACTATTCGTGATAGAATTAAAGAAGATGAAGATTTTATTCAGAATAATTTAAATAATATTTGTGCCTCGTTGCAGTATACAATTATTGAAATACTAATGAATAAACTGAATAAAGCAGTAAAAGATACTGGGATTAAAGAAGTTGCTGTTGCTGGTGGTGTTTCTGCAAATTCTGGATTAAGAAGTGCTTTATTGGAATATGGGAAAGCAAAAGGAGTGAATATTCATATTCCTAAGTTTGCATATACTACCGATAATGCTGCTATGATAGCAATTACAGGTTATTATAAGTATTTAAAAGGTGAATTTGCAAAACAGGATATAGTGCCTCTTGCTCGTTTTAGTATTGATTAGCATTGCGAGCTTTGTATTACTTTACATAACTCTATTGTTAATTGCTTCTAGTATCAAGTCAAGAGTACTATGGTGGGGTCAGATTCCTTCGCTATCGCTCGGAAAGACTCGTGCTTGGGTCTTTGCGAACAAAGTGAAGCAATCCGTCAACTAAAACTTGACATAATACTAGTATGCTTTCTCTGGTCTCCGGTCTTATTTCTCCATACTACCTTCTATTATCATCTCTAATATCATCTATCCATTTTTCAAGAACAGGAGCATTGTATTTTTCCATTGCTGTAAGTGCTTCATTGGGCGAATTTGCAAATAGTACCATATTGGCGTGAGGTTCAAGTAGCATTTTTTCCTCTACCATTTTATTAAGTTGAACTTTTAAATAGTCGTAAAATCCATTAGTATTTATAATTGCAATTGGTTTATTATGAAAGCCAAGTTGTGCTGCTGTTAAAACTTCAAAAAGTTCCTCTAAAGTCCCAAAACCCCCTGGCAATGCAATAAAACCATCGGCTAGTTCTGCCATTTTTGTTTTGCGCTGTTGCATTGTATCCACTTTTATTAACTCTGTTAACCCTTGCTGGGTTAAATGTTTTTTTGCTAAGAAATGAGTTATAACACCAGTTGCCATTCCCTGTTTATTTAAAGTAGCCTCAGCAGCGCATCTCATTAAGCCAACATTGGCTCCGCCATAAATTAATTTAATATTTTTTTTAGCTAATAGTTCCCCAAGTTCCGTAGCAGTTTGTTTGTAAATTTCATTATTCCCTAAGTTCGATCCACAAAAGACACATATATTCTGCATAATAATTTTTGTTGCAAAATAGTAATTTTACTTCAGTAGTAATTTTATTTCTAATAGAAGTAGTTTTTTTTAACTTTATTTGAGCAAAACACGAACTAATTTGTATTCCTAGTCAGTGTACTTTCTTGTAAATATGAATTAAGTAAAAATTTGTCAATACTTTTTTTTATTTAACTTTGACAATTATCGTAACTAATTAGTGCATTTATCTACTAATGTGATATTAATCCTTAATAAAAGAATATTATGAATAAACGTTTTTTTCTTGCTCTAATTTCCCTAACTCTGTTGTTAACAGGCAATGTATTTGGTCAGTTATTTAACGAAGAGGTTTATAAATTTTCTAAAACACTTGGTTTAATTGAGACTTTTTACGTTGATTCTATAGATAAAACCAAACTTGTTGATGATGCAATTATTAACTTATTAAAAGATCTGGATCCTCATTCTGTATACATATCAAAAGAAGAAGTAAAAAAAATGAATGAACCATTACAGGGGAGTTTTGATGGTATTGGAGTTCAGTTTAATATTATGAACGATACTTTGTTGGTTGTGTCACCCATTTCTGGAGGACCTTCAGAGAAAGTTGGGATTATTGCTGGAGATAGAATTGTTAAAATAGACAGTGAATTGGTTGCGGGTGTAGGCTTAACTAATAAAATGGTTTTTGATAGGTTAAGAGGATCTAAAGGAACTAAAGTTGTTGTTAGTATTAAACGTAAAGGAGTAAATGAATTACTTGATTTTGATATTATTCGCGATAAAATTCCTATTTATAGTTTAGATGCTGCTTATATGGTAAATAATGAAACAGGCTACATTAAGCTAAACCGTTTCTCGGCAACTACCATGAAAGAGTATAATGAGGCAATTCTTAAACTAAGAAAAAAAGGTGCTGAAAATTTAATTTTGGACCTTACAAATAATGGAGGTGGTTATTTAAATATGGCTTTTGAATTAGCCGATGAGTTTTTGCAGCAAGGACAAATGGTTGTTTATACCGAAGGAATAAATAGTCCGAGACAAGATTATAAGGCTAGCCGTAAAAGTTCAAATGAATATAGTAAAATAGTTATAATGATAGATGAAGGCTCAGCTTCGGCAAGTGAGATTGTTACAGGAGCCGTGCAAGATTGGGATAGGGGTGTAGTTGTTGGTCGCCGATCGTTTGGAAAAGGATTGGTACAACGCCCATTTAATTTGCCTGACCAATCAATGATACGATTAACAGTTGCTAACTATTATACACCAACAGGTAGGTTAATTCAAAAATCGTATGAAGATGGTGTAGAAGAGTATCATAAAGAAATGATTACCAGATACAATAATGGAGAATTAAGTAATGAAGATTCTATTCACTTTCCTGATTCACTAAAGTATTTTACACTGAATAATAAACGTGTAGTTTATGGTGGTGGTGGTATAATGCCCGATATTTTTGTCCCTATTGATACAACTGGTTATTCTGATTATTATCGTGATTTAATTAGAAAAGGCATTTTAAACCATTTTGTTATCCAATTTATGGATGAGAATAGAAGTAAACTTGAGAAAAAATATTTGAATAATAAGAAATTTGAAAATCAAAATATTGGTTTTGATGCATTTAATGCTGAGTTTGAAGTAACAGATGCCATGTTAAACGATTTAGTTAAATATGCTGAGGTAGAAAAGCTAGCGTTAAATCAAGAAGAATTTGATACTAGTAAGCCACAAATAAGAACGAATATTAAGGCTTTGATATCTCGAGATATTTGGGATAGTAATGAGTTTTTTCAGGTAATTAATAAGTTGGATCCAATTTTTAAAGAGGCTGTGAAAGTAATTGGTGATAAGGAATTATATGATTCGAAACTACTACCTTTGCACTAAGAATAATAATTAACTAAAATATTAAGGATTGCGAAACGCAATCCTTTTTTTTGAGATTATGACTGGAATATTAAAATGGCTTATAGAGAACTGGGTCGAAAATTTGGGAGTTTTAACAGGAATGCTATATATAATTCTTTCGGTGAGGCAGAATATTTGGTGTTGGATATTTGGAATAATTTCATCAGGAATATATTTAGTAGTTTTTTTTAATGCAAAAATTTATGCCGATATGTCGTTGCAATTGTACTATGTTGTAATGGGTGTTTATGGATGGATGCATTGGGCAAGAGTTGATAATAATTTGCAAAAGGAAAAATTACCAGTTTTAAAACTAAATATAAAAAGTGCTACTATATTATTTGGTATCACAACAGGCTTATTTTTTTCAATAGCATGGTTTTTAATTCAATTTACCGATTCTTCTATACCTTGGGTAGATGCTTTTACAACTTCACTAAGCTTTACTGCTACTTGGATGTTGGCTCGCAAAATTATTGAGCATTGGATTATCTGGGTTGTTGTTGATGCTGTTTCAATAGGACTATATTTTTATCGTGGATTATATTCAAGTATGCTATTGTTTGGTGTATTAACAGCATTAGCTATATACGGATATTTTGAATGGAAAAAAGAATGGAAAAAGAATCAACCAACTTTAGCATTGTTGTAATTACAGGTCCGGAGTCTACTGGTAAAACAGTTTTAGCCAAAGCTTTATCTAAACGCTACAATTGTAGATATGAACCAGAATTATCACGTAAATACATTTCAGATCTCAATAGAGAGTATACTTATAATGATGTTGAGCAAATTGCTAAAATGCAGATTCATCAATTCGAAAAAGCAATAAAAAGTGATTCGCAAACTTTTTTCGATACAGGCTTAATAATATCAAAGGTTTGGTTTGATGTAGTTTATGAAAAATGTCCTATTTGGTTGATTGAGGCAATAGAAAAGTTGCCTAAATTTAATCATTTATTGTGTGATGTTGATTTGCCTTGGATTCCTGATTCAGTAAGAGAAAATGGCGGAGAAATGCGCAATGTGCTTTTGCAGAGATACAAAGAGGAATTAAAACAATTTGGATTTAAGTATAGAGTTGTCTCAGGTATTGGATCAGTAAGATTTAAGAATGCAATAGAACTACTAAAAACCTTCTAGATTTCTTTTATATTGATGTTTGCCGAAGAGTTTAATATCAATTCTTTAAAATTATTTAATTTGGATTGTAATTTATCTAACACAATATCGTTCTGATTTTCCATAAAATTTGATCCCCTATTGTTAATACTATCCATTATAAATTGGATGTTCATTATGTGAATATCTTTAGCTGGTATAAAAGCAGTCTCTTTAAGTTCACTGCTTGGTGTTTCAGCTAGTATTCTACATTCTACCAAATCGTATATTAGATGCCGAACCATTCGTACCGGAATTTTAAGTTGTCTTGATATATTTTGTGCTGTAAGAGGTAAGTCTCCTTTTTCGAAATGCTTTACAATAAAGTGGGTTAAATAGAGTGATATAAGTTGTTTGGTGCTAATGCTCAAATCATGAATATCGCTTTCAAATTCATATTGTGCTTGATTTTGAACAGCAAATGATATTTCTGCACCAAATAAAACAATTAGCCAACTCCAGTTTAACCAGATAAGAAATAAAGGAAGGGCAGCAAAACTGCCATAAATTGCATTGTATTTTGAAACACCTACCTGAAAATGAATGTATCCCCATTGTAAAAGTTGAAATGTTGTTCCCGCAATTATTCCCGCAACTAAAGCAGATGTAAACTTAACCTTTGTGTTAGGCATTACCATATATATAAAGGTAAAGAGTAACCACATTAATACATATGGAATAAGTTTTATTAATATGTATATAAAAGGACCCACATAACCTATAAATGTAATATCATTCGTTATTTTATCTACCATTTCAATTATTAAAACTTGAGCACTACTTGAAGCAATAATTACAACAGGACCAATAAGCATTATGGACAAATAGTCGCTAAATTTTCTAAATAGAACTCTTGATTGCTTTACTTGCCAAATACTATTAAACGAGTTTTCTATATTTCCTAAAACCTTAATAATTGTCCAAAAAAGGAATAGTAAACTAAAGGCAAACATCCAGCCTCCTTGTACATTACTAAGCATGTTTCCAGCAAAACTAATTATCCAGTCAGCAACCTCTTCTTGTCCTTTTAGGTTTTCTTGCAAAACTATTTGCATTTTCTGCTCAAAACCAAAACCTTTTGCAATGCCAAAAGCCATAGCCACTATAGGAACTACAGATATAATAGAGTAAAACGTGAGAGCAGAAGCTCTTAAATTTACTTTGTCTTCATTAAAACCTCGGTAAGCCAGTACTAGCGTTCTTATAATTTTAGTTATAATTTTCCTAGGTTTAGATATTTGTTCAAGTTCAAGTGTCCATAAATCTTTAAATATGTATTTTTTTAAGTGCTCAGCCTTCTTCTTTAAATTTAGTGATTTCGACATTTTGTTTTCTATTAGGTATAATTATCTAAGATATGAAATTTATTTTTTTTGTAGGTACTTTTGTTCTGAGAGCATATTTTTAGATTAGTTCCAGAACAACTGCCCCAATAAACCTAACTATCTTATTATATAACATATTATATTTTGAGACTATGACTGTCATGTTGTATTTTACACCCAGCTAAAACTGGGTGTTATACCATTTTAATTTCAAAGTTACTGGTATAAGGCCGATATAGAAGCAATGTTAATATATGAATGTAATGAAATATATCGGCAAATTGTGCTTCACAATCGGTATTAATCTCACCTGAAATATCAAATGTAAATTTTGGTTTTATTATAAATCCGCTTAGGTCAGTTGTTCGGAGTTTAGTTTTAATGGACTTTTGAAATTGCTTTGGAAAGTTGGCGGCTTAAGTTCTTTTAAATGTAAAATTTACTGTATTAAATACAATAGTACGTTAGATTTTGAGATATGAGTAGTGAGACAAAATACATAACTCTGAATACTAGCAGGTTACATAAAATTCACATGTTTCATATTGCCCTAATATACAGGTAATTACGAAAGTATAACGAACTATTAAAATAAATACTATGTTTTTATTTCGCTACATTTTTTTATCAAGGTAATCAGAAAGGAATTGCTTCGTTGTATTTGCCCGAATAAGAGCTTGTCCGAAAACTCTGTTTTTGATAAGGAAATGTCAAAAACAAGGCTTGCGAAGTCAATAAAATGGGAATTTACTTTTCGTAAATGACCATTTTAGTGACAAGCGCAATGCAGTATTTAACGTTTTCTTGCAAAGACTAAATGCAAAAGGAGCTATCGTTTAATAATAGCTCCTCTTTAAATAATTTTATGTGTATTTTTACATTCCTGAATCTTTAAATAACTGAATATATTCCTTGCTTAAAACAGAAATGTGGTTTGTTAGCCATTGTTGTATATATGCCATTACTTCATCTAGAAACTTAATTTTGTTAGAGTTGTAATCGCTTTGTAATTTCTGTATTTCTTTTAAGAATAATTTATTTTTGTTTGCGTGTTCATTGGTATGTTCAAAATTCAATTGTTTAAAGTATACTTCTTCAGTTCCAAAATGATATGATGCAAAATCAACAAAACTCTTAATGCTTTCTTTTGTTTCTTTTTTCGGTTTATCTAATTTAAAGTTCTCAAAAACCTGATTAACAAGTGAAACTAATTGTTCGTGTTGTTGATCAATTTCACTTAGCCCTAAAACAAAGCTATCATCCCAATCAATAAGTATCTTATTAGACAATAAGTTAGGCGTTTTGCTTTTAGTAAAAATAGGCTTTTCTTCTTTAATACTTTCTTTTTTTGCTTTTAAGGCTTTAATTTCAGCTTTGTATTTCTCTAATTCTGCTTTTTGCGATTTAATTATAGCATCGTTGTTCATTTGTTCTGTAATGTCGAAGCTAATTTTTAAAACTTTATATGGATTGTTTTCATTATTATCGATAATAGGAGTATAGTTTTCTTCTAGCCAAATTTCTTTTCCACCAGCTTGTACTTTGTTTATTTCT
>JAUXEM010000107.1 GCA_030620515.1 Salinivirgaceae bacterium | reverse complement strand
TAATAGGAAGAGCGTAAATTAATAATAGTAAGCTTTTAAATTTCATTGTCTAAATATGTATTATTCAATTAGAGTAATAAGTTTATTTTTATCTAAAATAGTTATTTGTTTCCTATTAGCTTCAATAATCCCATTTTTTTCCATATCACCAAGTGCACGAGCTAATGAAGGGCGTGTAACACCAAAAAACTCAGCAAGTTCCTTTTGTGTTAATTTCATATTTATATTTTCTCCTTGTGTTTTCTCTAAATTTAAAATGTATTGAGCCAATTTACCCTTTATTGTTTTAAAAGATAAAAACCAAATACGACGGCTAAGAAATTGTGCTCGGCTTGAAATGGCATTTAAAAAGTTCTGTAGAAACTGTGGATTTAACTGAAATAGCTTAATAACTGATTCTTTTGGAATTATTAGAAGTGATGTTTCTTCACAAGTTATTACATCAACAGGAAACTTATTTTGAGCGCCAAATAAAAAAGCCCCAACAATGGGTTTTGGCGCATGAATATCTTCTACCTTTAGCACCTTGCCTGAAAAGTCGAGCATTTCTCCTCGTACTGAGCCTTTTATAAGGATTAGTAAATGATTTACAGGCTCCTCACGAGAAGCTATTAATTGTTCATTATCGTACTTTTTTATCTTATAATTAATAAGCGAAAAAATATTTTCAATTTCTTCTGGAGCTATCCCTTTAAACAAAGGGCTATTAGTTAGTGTATTATACATATTTTGTTATTTATAGCATGTTAAATTATTGGCTTATAGGCAAATATTAAGTTGATCTATTTAAAAGATTGAATGAGATTGAAGAAGATTGATGAGGATTGAACGAGATTAGGTTAGATTGTGCAATCGACTCAATCTTTATAATTCTATCATTCAATCTTTTTCGAATTAATATAATATCAGTAATTTTCATATGTAGCTGTTTGTTAGCGCAATGTGTGAATATTAATAGTCGTTTTAATAAAAAAACCAGTTAAAATTATAAAAAATCGCCTTATTGTACCATATGTTACAAAATAGAAGACCAAAAAGTCTGAAATTTGTTTCATCAAAAAGAGAATAAAAAGACATTAACAATACTAAAATATAAAAAGATGAAACGCGAAATAGTAATAATTGACAGAGAAAAGTGCAACGGTTGTGGAGTTTGTATTCCAAATTGCCATGAGGGTGCTCTACAAATGATTGATGATAAAGCTACACTTGTAAGCGAGCTTATGTGCGATGGATTAGGTGCTTGTATTGGTCATTGCCCCGAAGGAGCTATTTCAATTGAGGAACGCGAAGCCGAAGCTTACGATGAAATTCTTACAATTAAAGAAATGGTTAAAAATGGTAGAAATGTTATAGCCGCTCACCTTAAGCATCTTAAAGACTACAAGCTAAAAGAATATATACACCAAGCATTCGATTGGTTAAAAGATAATGAAGAAGATATGGATTTTGATGTTAATGAACTTATTTATGAAGTTAAGCAGCACGGCATTAAAGAGGAAACTCCGCAAGAGAATCCGTATTTACAGAATTTAGTTGCTGCTGTTAACATGCCAAGTAGTGGTGGTTGCGGTGGTGGTTGCCCAGGCGAGGCTTCTAAAGAAATTAAGCCAACACATGTTGCCGTTGCAGTAAGTGACAATCAAGTTAACGGGCAATCGCAATTAACACAATGGCCAGTGCAAATGCATTTAATAAACCCGATGGCTCCATTTTTTCAAAATTGCGATTTGTTATTAGCTGCCGACTGTGTTGCATATACAATGGGCGATTTTCACTCAAAATATCTGAAAGATAAAAAACTGGCAATTGCTTGTCCTAAATTAGATAGTAATACCGAAGTGTATATAGATAAGTTGGTAAACATGATTGACAATGCCAAGTTAAATACCATTACTGTAATGAGAATGGAAGTACCCTGTTGTGGTGGTTTGCTACAAATAGTACAAATGGCATTAGAGCAGGCAACACGTAAAGTGCCAGTTAAAATACTAACAATTAGTTCAAGCGGTGAGGTTTTAGAAGATACATGGATTTAATAAACATGATTGCAGATTTAAAGTATTAAGTTAATTATGAGATTGAGGTTGAAGTTCTACACTACTAGGGTATCAAACCCTCGTAGGTTTTCTGCCCAAACATGACTTGATATTAACTATTTATCTATAAAAAAATAATCAATTAATTATTAAACAAAAGAATAAGCCAGCTGTTTGAGCTGGGTTGAGACACTATGTCTCAAATAATAAAGACTAATAAAAATATTAATAAACGTTAAAAATAAAATTATGAGTATGTTTTGTTATCAGTGTCAAGAGGCAGCTAAAGGTACAGGTTGTACAGTACAGGGAGTTTGTGGTAAAAAACCAGAAACATCGAGCTTGCAAGATCTTTTATTATATACGGCTAAAGGTGTTTCAATTGTTCGCCAAGAGGCTAAGAAGCTTGGTTTTGATACTGCCGATGCTGATTTGTATGTAATGGAGAGTTTATTTATTACCATTACAAATGCCAATTTTGATGATGCGAAAATTACTGAAAAAATTAAATTAGGTTTTGAAGTTCGCGAAGCTCTTAAAAAGCAAATTAAAAGTATTATTGAGTGGCCGGCAATTGCTAATTTCTCAGCATCAGAATCTGAATTCCAGGTACGTGGTAGCTTAGTAGGAGTTTTAAGTACTGAAGACGAAGATGTTCGTTCGTTACGTGAGCTTTTAATATATGGATTAAAAGGTATGGCTGCATATGCCCACCATGCTTATAATCTTAAATATAACGATGCTGAAGTAATTGAATTTATGCATAAAGCAATGGTTTCAACTACCGATGATACTTTAACTGCCGATGAGCTTACAGCATTAGTATTGGAATGTGGTAGTAACGGTGTTAGCGTTATGGCATTGCTAGATAAAGCAAATACTGAATCATATGGTAATCCTGAAATTTCAACTGTAAACTTAGGTGTTCGCAAAAATCCAGCTATTTTAATTAGTGGTCACGATTTAAAAGACATGGAAGAGCTTTTAAAGCAAACCGAAGGAACTGGCGTTGATGTTTACACACACAGTGAAATGTTACCAGCTAACTACTATCCTAAATTTAAAAAATACGAACATTTTGTAGGTAACTACGGAAATGCTTGGTGGAAGCAAAAAGAAGAATTTGAGTCGTTTAATGGTGTGGTATTAATGACTACAAACTGTATTGTTCCTCCAAAAGAAAACTATATTGATAGAATATACACAACTGGAGCAGCTGGTTTCCCAGGTGTTAAGCACATTGAGGATACTAAAGACGGTTCAATAAAAGATTTTTCAGGTTTGGTAGAGCATGCTAAAAAATTAGCTTCTCCTGTTGAGATTGAAACTGGCGAAATTGTTGGTGGTTTTGCTCACAATCAGGTATTGCAATTGGCCGATAAAATTGTTGATGCCGTTAAATCAGGAGCAATACGTAAATTCTTTGTAATGGCAGGTTGCGATGGTCGTATGAAAGGTCGTGATTATTACACCGAGTTTGCTGAGAAGTTACCAAAAGATACAGTAATATTAACTGCTGGTTGTGCTAAGTATCGCTACAACAAATTGCCTTTAGGTGATATTAACGGAATTCCACGTGTGCTTGATGCAGGACAGTGTAACGATTCTTATTCATTAGCTGTAATTGCTCTTAAACTTAAAGAGGTATTTGAATTGAATGATATTAATGAATTGCCAATTGCCTACAACATTGCTTGGTACGAGCAAAAAGCGATAATTGTATTGTTAGCCTTATTATCATTAGGGGTTAAAAACATACATATAGGACCAACATTACCTGCATTCTTATCGCCAAATGTAGCCAAAGTATTAATTGACAATTTTGGAATTGGTGGAACTAGCGATGTTGAAAGTGACATGGCAATGTTCATGGAACCAGCAGTATAGCAAGTATAAATATATATAGATAGGTAAATTTAATGCGAAAGCTCAGGTTATTGCCTGAGCTTTCTCTATTTATTAGTTATCTATTTGGCACGGATGTTGCAAATTTTGTAATAGTAAAATTAAAAAGCTATGACAAAGGTTATTAGGTCAAATAAAAAAGGAAATATTTCATATAATATTGCAAAAGAGCTGTATTATGTACAGTTTGGGAATGTGTACCTTACCTTAGATTTTTATCAGTATAAAGATTTTGAAGAAGTTATTGAGAAGATTGAGGTGGATAGCCGAATATCGAATAATGAGCGCAGAATAAAAATTCCTTTCGAGTCGGACAATATAACTTTGTTGTTAACGCCAGAGGATGTAATAGATTTGAAAGCCTTATTTGGTTTATTAGCACAAAGCACAAATGAGATTATTATAAAGGCAAGATATTCAATGAATTAAAATGCTTTTCATAGGGTGGCACAAATAATTTATGGGTTTATTAAATGTGTCTTAAAAGGTCGGGTAACCGGCCTTTTTTATGAAAAAAAATAATATAAACAATAATGTAATAGCATTGTACTAGTGTTTTATATTTTTGTTTTTTAAAAATTAACAACATGCCTGGCTACGATCTTTCTAAAAAAATATGGCAATGGCTTACATTGCTCACTCTAGCTTTTATTTGGGGCTCCTCGTTTATTTTAATGAAACTAGGATTACGCTCATTTGACTATATGCAAGTAGCTGCTTTGCGAATTTTTATTTCGTTCATTGTTTTAATACCCTTGTATTTTAAAACGATTAAAAAGCTTACTCGAAAAAATTTTATTCATATTATTATTGCTGGTTACGTAGGAATATTCTTTCCCGCTTTTTTATTTACAAAGGCACAAACTGAGATTAATAGCTCATTAGCTGGAATGATTAATAGCTTAGCTCCATTTTTTGCATTGTTAATGGGAGTTTTGTTTTATAGAAACCAACCTAGCAAATATCAATACATTGGAATATTTGTTGGCTTAATTGGAGCTGTGGGTTTAATAAGCAATGGCAATGTGCTTGAATCATTAAGCAATATTAATGGTTATGCTTTGTATGTAGTATTAGCCACTATTGGTTATGGTATTAATGCTAACGAAGTTCGATTTAAATTAAAAGGCTTAACAGGGGTTGAAATTACCTCTTTATCTTTTTTGTTTGCCGGACCGCCAGCTGGGATCTATTTGGCTTTTTCCGATTTTTCAATGGTTACTGAAACTGCAAATTGGCAAATGAATTTTGGTTTTATTGTCATACTAGCAGTATTAGGTTCAGTAGTTTCTTTATTCTTTTTTAATAATCTTGTGCACCACACATCGGCATTATTTGCCACATCGGTAACTTATATTATACCATTTTTTGCAATAATTTGGGGATTAATAGCAGGCGAGAAAATTACGATAGTACATATAGCAAGTATTAGCTTGGCTTTGCTTGGAGTATGGTTAGTGAATAAGAAAAAGTAGCTTCGGATTCATTCAGCTACCTTTATTGGTTTAGCTTTAGATTAAATTAAATGACATTCTTCCTTTGGTTTTCAACCATCTACATCAGGGCAAAGGACACTGAGCAGAGTCGAAGTGCCCGGTTTAAAACCTCACCTGCATTTTTGCAAATATTCCAAAAGGAAGAACATCTGGGTTATCTAAATAACTCAGCCGCCAAATAGCATCTATTCTAAAGAATTTAAATATATTTTCAACGCCTATGCCTGCTTCCATATAGGGATCATTTAAATCTTCAAGATTTTCAGGGAAAGCAATGTAGTTTAAATCTCGTTGTGTTATATCGCCCATTAGAATTTTAAAATGGGCAACCTCACGCCATTTTAATTTTCTAAATAGGGGGACATGGTTCAAGAATGTACCCATAAAATGGTTTTCGAGCATTATACTAACATACTCGTTACTAACAAACTCATAATAGTTCATTAGGTTAAACGCGTAATCATCAAAAGCATAAGTTTGGTTTCCTTCGTGCAGTTGTAGAAATGGGTAGGGAGCATCACCAAAAATTTTGCCTATGTCAATATTATATCGAAACATTCCTAATGGGTTAACACGAATCTTATCTTCTAAATTTATATTTATTTTATAGTATTCATAATCACTATCAAAAACGCCTTGTAATCCGGCAGATAAATTTATATTTATTACTGGATAAGTTGTGCCCAGACTCATTCTATTAAATTCTCCAAGAATAAATTTCTCGTTATAGGCTATTCTTGTATTTAATTTAATTTCGGTAGTATTTAAGCTATTATGATATACTGTGTCCATATTTCCATCAACGTAAGCAAATGGAACCGTTGGCGACGAGTAAACCATTTTATTTCCGAAAGTAATAGTATTGGAAATTCCTTGAAACCATTCATGTTCATAAAAGACACTAATATCGTTTACTTTGGTTAATTTGTCATTCTGTTCACGAGCAAAAATCGACGACAAAATATTATCGCTTAAAAAGGCATAACTTGAAACACCAAGTTGTTCATAGTCGTTTTTGTAATTTATACCTGCCGACCTGCGCGGATTCTTGTTAAAAATATACAGAGCATGAGCTCCCCATTTAAATTTCTGATCACGAGTGCCATAAGCAATGTGTCCACCAATTTGAATTTTCGTACTTACTTTATTGCTGGTTTGTGCACCAAACTTAAAGCGCGACCCTTCTATTGGATTAAAACTATATAAAGTGTAGTAAGGACCAATTTCTATCAGCCCTTTTGTCCAATAGCCAGTTACAAAGGTGTTTATTAAATTCACTATACTGTTATACAAGGGTACTTCTTGTATAGAGTCCACCATTTTGTATATGTCACTTTCTCTTTTCGTTAATGTTTCTGGTCTAAGAGTATCCCAGTCATTCATGCTAAATCGAGAAGCATTATCAAGCAATATAGTTTCCTGACTAAGTTGTCCACTAAAGAAAGATTCATTAAAAACAGGGTTTAGTCTGATATTATTGTATGAAGTTGTTTTTCGACCAAAGAAACCATACTCTTTGTTTGTTACAACAAAGTCAATAAAGAGTTCTTGTTTTTTAGGAAACCAAGTAGAGTCATTAACTTTAGTATAGCTTTGTTCAGCAATAAAATGTTCAACAAAGTTAATATTCATGTCTTTTGCAATACTAATTTTAAAGCTTTCCAATGCAAATATTGTATCGTGCACCCAAAAGTCTCCTGTAAAAGTCGATTCTTGCTTACGCCTTGGTTTAAAAGTAATGTGGTAGCACCAACTATTGCCACGGTAAGTACTATCAATAAGGTAATACTTGTAATATAATAAGCCAAATCGTGAAATAGGGCTTACTACTTCGTGCCTCATTATGGGGACAAAGTTGTTGTAAATATTGAAATCGAGATACATTTGTCCGGTAAAATCGGATATCATATCGTTATCCACTCCCGAAATTTTATTGGCTTTAATCTCTTCTTTCTTCTTTTCTGGATTTTTCTGGTAATAGAAATTAGATAATGATTCTACTATGAAAACGGGCAAGAATGTTTTTCCTGTTACTGCAGAGGTATCCACATAATCGAAAATGAACTGAAACTGCTTAAAAGCTTTTTTGCTTTTATACTCTTCAGTAACGTTGTTAATATCCATTTCCATTTTATTGTAAATTTCATACTGGTAACTATCAAAACGATCAGGATCGTTTCTAGATTTATTCGCTATTATTTTCCGCAATATGGGATGAGCAGGGTTTTCACCAGGTTTTATAACAACCTCTTTCATTTGAATACTTTCGGGTTCAAGTATTATTTTCAATTCCTGAAAGGCTCCTTTTCTTACTTTAATTTTAGCGGTTTTGTAGCCAATGTATGAGACAATTAATGAGTCACTTGGGTGGCGGGTTTCAAGAAAAAATGCACCGTCGAAACCAGTTATCGTTCCTATAGTAGTATTCTTAAATGCAATATTAACAAATGGTATTATTTCGTTGGTAGTTTTATCTATTACTGAACCTCGTATTCTAGTAACCTGCCCATACCCACTTATTGAGCTTAGAGTAGTTGTTAATAGAAGTATTAAAATTAGATATTTGTGAAAAAGGGTTTTCATTGGTATGTGTTTCCTAATCTTTTCAAGCAGAGAAATTATTTAGTTCCAGGTACTCTAAGTTTAAAATTTTTACCAAGGTATACTTTTCTTACTTGCTCATCTTCTGATAACTCGCGAGCGGTACCTGCCTTAAGTATGTTGCCTTCAAATAACAAATATGCTCTATCTGTTATTGAAAGAGTTTCATGTACATTATGGTCGGTTATTAATATGCCTATGTTTTTATCTCTCAACTTATGAATAATACCTTGAATATCTTCAACTGCAATTGGATCAACTCCTGCAAAAGGCTCATCTAATAAAATAAAACTAGGATCAATAGCTAATGCACGAGCAATTTCGGTTCTTCTACGCTCACCACCTGAAAGTTGAATTCCTAAACTTTTTCTAATGCGGTTTAATCCAAACTCTTCTAAAAGAGTTTCCATCTTTTCTTTCTGTTGCTCCTTGGTCAATTTGGTCATTTCAAGAATAGCGCTAATGTTATCTTCAACACTAAGCTGTCTAAAAACAGATGCTTCTTGAGCTAAGTAGCCAATACCTCGCTTGGCTCTTTTAAAAACAGGCTCTTTAGTTATTTCTATATCGTCAAGAAAAATTTTACCGCTATTAGGTGTAATTAAGCCAACAATCATGTAAAAAGAGGTTGTTTTTCCAGCGCCATTAGGACCTAGTAAACCTACAATTTCTCCTTTTTTTACATTTACTGAAACACCCTTCACAACTGTTCGGGAACCATATTTTTTTACAATGTTTTCTGCTCTGAGTATCATGCGTTGAACTATATGATAATGATTTACAAACCTACTTTAAATTTTAAAAGTACCTATAAAATTAGTATTTCTTTTCAAAAAAATAATGAAAAGTATTTATTGCTACTAGGAATAACTATTTTTAATAAAAAAAAGTATAATGTTTCAACCAAATATTACTTCGGTGAAAGCGGCAATTCGTTTAATTGCACCATTTATTCACAAAACACCTGTGTACTCTTCAGAATTTTTAAATAACGATTTAGGATGCTCCATTTTTTTTAAGTGTGAGAATTTTCAGAAATCAGGAGCATTTAAATTTAGGGGTGCTACAAATGCAATTTTGAATTTAGATAAAGATAAAATGAAAAATGGTGTAGCAACTCATTCCTCAGGGAATCATGCTGGAGCATTAGCCAAAGCAGCAAAAATGCATGGTATTAAAGCTTATATTGTAATGCCAAAAAATGCACCGCAAGTAAAAATTGATGCAGTACAAAATTATGGAGGAATAATTACGTTCTGTGAGCCTACACTCGAAGCACGTGAATCTACTTTAGATGAGATTTGTAAAACAACAGGGGCTATTTTTATACATCCATACGATAATTTTTATGTAATTAGTGGACAAGGAACTGCTTGTTTAGAATTTGCAGAGCAGATTGAAGCACCTGATTTTGTAATTACTCCTGTAGGTGGGGGTGGTTTACTTAGTGGCACTTCTATAGCGGCAAAATATTGTTGGCAAAATACAAAAGTAATTGGAGCCGAGCCTAAAAACGCAGATGATGCATTTCACTCATTTTATGAAGGAAAGCTAATGCCATCAGTTAATCCAAGTACCATTGCCGATGGTTTACTAACATCATTATCTGAACTAACTTTTTCTCTTATACAAGATAATGTTGACGATATTTTAACTGTTAAAGAAGAATCAATTGTTAAAGCCTTAAAATTGGTTTTTCAGTATTTAAAAATAATAATAGAACCCTCATCGGCAGTAGTAATAGCAAGTATAATTGAGAATAGAAGTAAGTTTGCAGGAAAGAAAGTTGGTGTAATTATTTCAGGGGGTAACTATCAGGTTCATTTCGACTCCGCTCAATGAACCAATAACGACTCCGCTCAATGAACTACTGAAGCCCGCACATTGAGCGAAGCCGAAATGAAGGGAGAGTTGCCGAAATGAAGGGCTCGCTAATCGTAAAAAGTCCATGTTAAACCATATTTAAATACCATTTTTGGAGTAGGGTAATTTGGTGCTGTAAAATAATTTGCATTATCATTTGCCATAATGGAATAGTTAATATGCTCACCCTTTATATAAATTCGCATTCTTTTAATTTCAATGTTTACAAAAGCACCAAAGAATGGATAATCGCCAACCAATTGTTTATTTTGCATATGAAATTGTGCTGTGGCGGGTGAATAAGCTGGGGCATAAAAGGCAGTCCAATAATTTACATCTACACCAAGTTGTATTTGCATTTTACCCTGCGTAGTAGGGAATGTAATATTATGTTCGTAATATAATGCATTATATGTTGACAATTTTGGCAGAGGCAATACTTCTTGTTTTCCACTTTGCTGATAATTTACTTTATTCAATAAGTTGAAGCCGCGTATGGTAATCGCATTATCAAAATATATATCTAACACATTAAAATCGTTAGCAAATTGTGAAGGTAATGCCAAAGAGTCGTAATAAATGTAATTTGTTAGTAATGCATAACGTGCCCCAATTTCAGTTTTTAATTTTGGTAATTTATATTTGACTTTTAGTTCAGTTACATTTTCTTTATCGAAATTATTATCCCATTTAAAATGATTGGAGCGATATTTTGTTAGAAAATAGTCATTTGTTTTTGATTCTGTTTTACCTTCAACAGTAACTTCGGAATGAAATAAACCTTTCCCAGCTTTTACACTAATCATACCACTCAAGCTAACATCATTTTTTCTATAGCCTTTAATAAAATATTGGTAATGACCATAGAAATGCAAGCTCGATGATGGACGAAGCCTAAATATACCTCCTTCTAAAAAAGTACTATGAATGGTAGTGTTTTCAAGATGTGTGAAAACAGTGTCTTTATTGTAATATTGATAATTTGCAGAGTGTTTGCCAGCTCCAATATAAGCACCAAAACCCAGAGAATTCCCCGGAGCTTCTTCAAGATTTATACGGACCAAGTGGCGATTATGACTATATCCACTTGTATCGAAAGATGTAGAATTGCTATAGTTATTTTGGTATAAATATTCATGCTTATCTGTAATAGGATTATAATATCCTGCAGAATCGTCTTCATAAATTCGCCAGCTATTTTGACGTTGGTAATTATATTGAATACTAAATAAGAAACCTCCTGTTTTATTCGTGTCTCTTTTTCGGCTTTTGACAAATCCAATTTTCTGGTCAATAAACCATTGTTTGTCTTTAATATAATTTGTTCCTTTGCTAAGTTTGGTACTAACCTCAGCTGGACTTAAAGATGTGTCTTGAATATAAAAAGGGTCAACTATTCCACCATTTTCTTCAGTATTTATTCTACTAAACGAAAAACTTACATGAGTGGCAAATCGTCCTCTAATATGAGCACCGCCAAAGGTACCTGAATTGTTTTTAGTTTGCTGATGTTCATAATGCCCTTTGCTTGAATAGTTATTAAACTGAAAAAAGCCATTTAAATGAGGGTTAACATTTTGTGTGTGAATTAGCTCAATATTTTGTTCTTCTTTTGGTCCTGTTTGATATCCAAATAGAGTAAAAGGCTTTTGTGTATTGTAATAAGTAGTTGCATTTGCTTGATGCATATAGGGTGTAAACGAATTTAGAAAAAGGTATCCTGTTTCAGGATTTGATTCGAAGTATATATTTGATTTTACCGCCAATCCGGAATTCGCTAGATAGGTATTATTTATACTATTTCGGTAGGCAGGATGAGTAATGTGAAATTCATTTAATGTTGAGTCATACGAAAAGAAATCAAAGTTATGTATATCTGTATTGTACTTCCATTTTTCAACTAATACCGTGTCGGTTGAATTAAATAGATAGCCGTTTAATGAGAAGCGAACAGAATCAATAGGTATTATGCTATCTGTAAATATAGAATCGTTTTGAGACGGAATGCTATCAGTTATTCGTGATATTGCTGCTTTTGGAATCGAATCTACTTGCAAAGTATCTTTCTTTGTTATTAGTGCCGAATCATCTATGGAGATAGTAGAATCTTTAATTTCTATGTTTATTTCTACTATTGTGGAGTCAGCAATAGCTTCTTGTGCTTGCGTAGAGAAATATCCTGTTAATAAAAACAGTAGAATAATTATGTAGAGCTTACTTTGGTTCATTGCCGCAAAGATATATATTTTTTATGCTGGGCAATACAACTAACAAAAATTTTGCCGCTTTAGCCCTTTTATGAAGCATGTTTTTTAAATAAGCTATAACATATTGCGAGATAGT
>JAUXEM010000097.1 GCA_030620515.1 Salinivirgaceae bacterium | reverse complement strand
AGGCCTTGATGTTTGCATGGCTTTAACGAAAAAAGAATTCACAGCACAAGCTTATAGTAAACAAAGCGCAAAATCTTCTGGTGGAGCAGGATTATTTGTGATAATATTTTTCGTAGCTTTTATTTCAATATTTGGTCGTTCTCGTAACAATAGACATTACGGTGCTGGACGAAGAAGCAACTTGCCTTTAATGGCAGCTTTATTCATGATGGGCAGTGGTTCGCATCGTGGTTCAGGTTATAGCGACTTTTCATCAGGTTCAGGTAGCTTCAGTGGAGGCGGTGGATTTGGAGGTTTCGGTGGAGGCAGTTTTGGCGGAGGCGGTGCCGGTGGCAGCTGGTAAATTACATTTGAGCAAGCCTCAGAAAAATAAACGAGGCGGGCCCACGAGGTAATAAAATTCAAAAAGAACAAAGCTGTCAGAATAAGCTTGGTGGGTTTCAAAATTCAAAGAAAAAGCTCTGACAATTATATCCAAAGATAATGAACAACCTGCTGCAAGCAGACAAGGTTTCAAATAAAAAGGAAATAACTATTAGCAGCAACCTGCCCGTGGTTGAAATAGGCAGGCAGGGCTGCGGAGAATTAAACTCACAATAGTGGGATTAAAAAATATTTATATCGAAGTAGTAAGTAAATTACTATCAGTTCATTTTTACTTATTACTTTTGTTTTATTTCGCATTATTAATTAATAATTATTCATTATAGAATGTTAGTAGCAAAAGAAAAAGCAAAAACAAACATAGGCGAGTACCTTATTTACATGTATCAGATTGAAGATTTAATTCGAGCCTGCAATTTTGATGCTGAAAAAATTGAAAGAACCTTGGTAAACCAATATAAGGTTGATGAAGAAACTAAAGGCGAAATTAAAAACTGGTATTTAGGTCTTTCTGAACTAATGGAGGAAGAGAAAGTAACTAAAGCTGGTCACTTAAGCTTTATTACTAACAAAACAAACGAATTGAATGATTTCCATCTTTTCCTGCTAAAGGGCGATAAATATGAAGATTACAAGAAAACTTACCAAAATATTGAAACAGATTTAGAAGCTTTTATTGCAAAGCAAAAAGAAAAAGAAAAGAATGCCATTGAATTAATTGCAAATGCTATTTATGCCTTTTACCTATTGCGTTTAAAAAAGACAGAAGTATCAAAAGAAACAACAAAATCAATTGGTCTTTTCTCAACCTTACTAGCTGTTTTATCGAAGTATTTTAGAGAATACGAAGAAGGTAAATTAAAAATATATGAATAGAAATAAATTACCTCGTTACAAGCATCAAAAAAAATAGACGAGGCATAGCCACTAGACATTAAAAACAAAAAAAAACTATCCGCATAAGTTAGGCGTCTTTCAAAAAAAGTATATATGAGGCAAACCTTGTGAAATCAGCCCACCGTGTAACTTTGGTAAGATGTGTAAACAAAGATATTAAAACCTAATTCCCATTACCAATATATCGTCTACTTGCTCAGTGTCACCTTTCCAATCATCTAGGGCTTTCTTAATGTGCTCCTTTTGCTCTTTCATTGGCAATGGGTTAATGTCGAACAATAGTTGTTTAAATCGTTTGGTAAGGAATTTCTTGCCCTTTTCGCCACCAAATTGATCAATAATACCATCAGAGAATAAATAAAACATGTCACCTTCTAAAAACTCGTAATTACTTGTCTTAAACGAAGAAATAGAAACACCTGATATACTACTAGTAATAGGAATCTTATCTCCTTTCACTTCAATAAAATGCCCTTGACTAAATAGAAACATAGGCCTAAGTGCACCAGAGTAGGCTAAAGAACTTTCAATTTTATCGATAACAGCAACTGAAATATCCATTCCATCACTAGTTTGCGCCCTGTTATCCGATTTTAATGCAATCTTAATTTTTCTATTTAAATGCTTAAGTATTTCAGCAGGATCTGTAATTCCGTTATGAATAATAATAGAGTTTAATAAATAATTACCTATGATGGACATAAAAGCACCTGGCACACCATGCCCTGTACAGTCAACCGCTGCAACAAAGAACTTATCGCCTATTCGATGATACCAATAAAAGTCGCCGCTAACAATATCTTTTGGTAAAAATAAAACAAAACTATCGGGAAAATCTCTTTGTATTTGTTTTACTTTTGGCATTATTGCTGTTTGTATACGCTTGGCATAGCGAATACTATCGGTTATTTCAATTTGTCTTTCTTCTAACTCCTCCTTACGTTGAATAGCTAAATTTTTCTGCGTTTCGGCATCTTGCTTTTGATCATTAAGCTCATCTTCAAATTGCTTAAGCTTAGAAATATTTGTGTCAATAGCAATTAATAACCTGACTTCATCTCTTTTATCAAGTATTGGAGTTAAAGTAGTATGATACCATATGTTATCATTTGAATCCAATTTTAAAACCGACTCATACGACACCACAGCCTTTTCACGTAAACAAGTATTCAAAACATGCCGTATATTCTTATTCGAACTAATATCTATGATATTCTGCGGCTTCTGATTCTTATATTCCTCATATGTCATTCCCACTTTATTAGCATAGGATGAATTAAACCAATCTAGTTCTCCATCGGGTTTAAATATAAAAATAAGGTTATTTGTTTTACTCGCAACCAAAGATAGTTTCTCAAGCTCGGTATTTTTTATTTCCAAAAGTTCTTTTTGCGCTCTTAGTTCTTCTCTTTGAGTCTGCAATGTTTCCTTTTGCAAAATTAACTCTTCATGTTGCGATTTTAGCTCTTCTTTTTGGGAATTTAATTGCGAAGTTCGTTTATCAACTAATTGCCCTAAGTTTTTATTCAACGCAACAACCTCAATTCTAGTGTGTTTAAACTTTGAAATAAAAACATACCCAACTACAAAAAAGAATGTAGATAAAATAATTTTTGATAAATGGTCACTAAATATTCCTATCCCTTTTATATCGAAATTAAAACCTACTGTTAATAGAACATATAATGATAATATTATAGCAACTAGTGTAAATGGGATAAAATACCTAATTTTTTCTCTTTTAATCTTCCTAAATACATTTATTAAAGCCCAAATAGTTATACAAAAAAACAATACGGATAAAATTCTAATACCAATTTGATATATACTTAAAGATTTAAATAAGTATTGTCCAACTGTAAATATTACACCAAAATAAATAGTTGCAATAAATACTCTCTTAAAACGTGAATTTAGCTTTACAATTTTCAAGTATTGGTTCTCAAAAAGCAAAATAGAAATAAGTAAAAGAGGAAATAATGCACGACCTACCAATAAATTAAATACTGGGGAGTTTGGCCATAAGAAATCAAAAAACACTTCATCGCGCCAAAGCTTAAATAGCAATAGAAAAACAGAAAATACAAAGAAAAACAGAAAGGAACGATCCTTTTCAGTACTCCATAAAATTATTAAAAGAAATAGCATTAAAAATATAAGCGCATAAAATGCACCATCAAAGAACTTGGCAACTTCAAACTTTTCAAGATACACATCTTCATAATCAAGCGAAATAGGCACATACAACGCAGACTCTTGCGCCTCTATCCGTATACAGTACGTACCTTTTTCACTAGGCTTTAAATTAATACTATACAAATAATTCTTATAATCAAATTGCCTTTGATCGTAAGGATAAATTGATCCTGTGTTGTAAAATATTGAATCGGTAGATGAAAATATTGTTAGGCGTTGTATTTGTGGGTTATTTATTCCAAGAATTAGCTCTTGAAACTCATTTGAGTTATTTTCAACTTCAACCTTATACCACTGTGTAAAAGAATTAGTACTGTAGAAAAAGTTAGGCTCTTCGGCTTGGATAAAACGATTCTCAAAATCCTTATGTAAAACATCTGTAAAAGAATACTGACTAAAGGTGTCTATAAAATAAAATAGATTGCCACTTAAATCAATCTTATGTAAATCACCTGTTTGACTCAATACAATATTCCCTTCGGCTTTTGCAGCAAAAAGAAAGCTAATAAACGCGAATAAAAGAATAATCTTCTTCATTTAATCTAAATAGGAATTACCCAATGATGAATATTTTATAAAAATATAAACATTTTTTTTAGAAAACTACCTGATTAAGAAAGAAATAAACAATAAAAAAATGAGATACATCAATGCAAAACTGATATATCTCATTAATTATAGTTACAATACACTTATTTGCAAAGACTTATCTCTTTTTAAATTCCTCTAAGCCTTTATCCAAGAATTCAACAAATGAATTCACATTAAGATCATATGCCTTGGGATCGATAAGTAATTTGCCATCATTGCCTAATAAACAATAATAGGGCTGTGCATTTATATTAAAGTTTACAATTTGAAAATCGGCATTCTTTTTACCCATAGATTTCTTCATTTTCCCATCTCGTGTAGATTTAATCCAATCTTCTTTAGGTAATCTTGTTTTATCGTCAACGTATAAGGCAACAACTACATAATCATTCTTCAAACGAGATAATACATTTTTATCAGCCCATACTCTTGCTTCCATTTCTCTACAATTAACACAACCATGTCCAGTAAAATCAATGAAAATAGGTTTATTTTGAGCTTTAGCGCAAGCTAAAGCTTGATCATAATCGTAATAACCTTTAATACCATGTGGTAAATGAAGAAAATCAGCATACTTTGGTTCTTCACAATCTTCGGAACCTGGTGAAGTTACAGCTTGGGCACCACTGAAGGAAATTTCAGAAACATTATCTCTTATAATTTTTTCCATGTCGAAATCGTGAGTTGCTTGCGGAGGTAGATAACCAGAAAGCGCTTTCAAAGGAGCACCAAACATTCCTGGTATCAAATACACCACGAATGAAAATACTATTATTGCCATTCCTAAGCGTGGAACGGATAAAAACTTAACCTCACTATCGTGGGCAAATTTCAATTTCCCTAAAAGATACGTTCCTAACAATGAAAATGTCACAATCCAAATTGCTAAATACACCTCTCTATCAAGTAATCCCCAGTGGTAAGTTTGATCTGCAATGCTTAAGAATTTAAAACCTAAAGCAACTTCAATAAAACCTAAAACAACTTTTACTGAATTAAGCCAACCACCCGATTTTGGAAGATTTCCAAGTTTAGAAGGAAAGAACGCAAAAAATGTAAACGGTATAGCAAATGCTAACGAAAAACCAACCATACCAATTATGGGTCTTATAATCTCACCATCGGCAGACAACACTAAAATACTTCCAACAATAGGAGCAGTACAAGAAAATGACACTAACACTAGAGTAAATGCCATAAAAAAGGATCCTAAGCCCCCACCCTTATCTACTTGCTTATCAGCACTATTAACCATCCAACTTGGTAATACCATTTCGAACATTCCAAAAAAGGAGGCTGCAAATATTATAAATATTAAGAAGAAGAATATATTTGGAACCCAGTGAGTACTGAGCCAATTTGAGAATTCAGGTCCTAATGTTACAGATACAATTGAACCAATTGCAGTATAAATAGCAATTATTGAAATACCGTAAATTAGTGCATTTCCTCTAGCTTTACGTTTGTTTTGTCCGCCACTATGCATAAAAAAGCTTACTGTCATAGGTATCATAGGAAAAACACAAGGGGTCAAAATAGCAACTAAACCTCCTAAAAAGGCTAAAACAAAGAAAGTTAACAATGATGTTTTGCCTTCAGGCTTAGAGTCAGTTTTTTCAGAAACAATTGCAGCATTTTCTGAAAGTTGGAATTCAAAATCCTCATCTAATTTGACACACTGCTTATCGTCGCAAGTCATATAATCAATATAGCCACTAATAAATGGCTGATTGCCAGTTATTTTTACTTTCTGAGTAAATATGGCTTCATGCTCAAACCAGCGACTAATTGCACCAGCAAGCTCTTCGAAAGCTTCGTGAACCTGTGACTGTGCGCATACAGTATCTATTAATTCAACATCAACCAGGCTGTCGAATTCAAAATAAGTTGGCAATGAAAAATTTTCTGGTGGTAAATATTGGGCATATAAATGCCAATGGTCGTCAATTTTAGCTGTAAAAATTAACTCAATCTCTGTTTCTGACAGCTGTTTCTTATCGAAAGACCAATTAACAGGTTGCAACACTTGGGCGAAAGAAAGGTTTGTAATAAAAACCAATGCAATTACTCCAAAGAATAAACTACGTAATCTCTTCATAACAAATTCAATAAAACGTTAAAACAAATATAGCAGCAAGTAGTTTAGCATAGTGCCACAAAAAGACTAATTATCTTATATATATCTTTATATACATATATGTTGCAGAACACTATTAGCTAATATTTAGTAGTAGTTAAAAACACTAAAAAAGAATTTTTCCTCCTTTAGTATCGTAAAAATGGTATTCAAGAAAAGTTAAAGAGCTAGATGGTTTAATTGTTAAACGGCGCAAATATCTCAATCTCCATTTAAACAGAATTGAGAAAAAGCCTTTGGTAAGAAAACTTACAACATAAGGATGCAGTTTAAGAGTAACTCTTTGGTTTTTATATTTATTTAAACTCCATCGGATATGATTCTCCAACTCATCTACAAATAAAACAGTTGGATTAACTTCACCAGAACCATTGCAAGATGGACATCGTTCCAATGTTTGTATAGTCATTTCAGGTCTTACCCTTTGGCGAGTAATTTGCATTAATCCAAACTTACTTAATGCTAATATGTGATGTTTAGCACGATCAACTAACATAAACTCTTTCATGCTTTCATAGAGTTTTTGTTTATTCTCACCGCTATGCATGTCAATAAAGTCTATAACAATAATTCCACCCATATCGCGTAAACGAAGTTGTCTGGCTATTTCTTTTGCTGCAACTAAATTCACATCTACAGCGTTCTCTTCCTGATTACTGCCTGAATGAGATCTGTTTCCAGAATTCACATCAATAACATGAAGAGCTTCGGTATGTTCTATTACTAAATAAGCACCTTTATGAACCGCAACAGTTTTGCCAAATGAGGCTTTAATCTGCTTCTCAATTCCAAAATACTCAAAAATTGGTTGATTCCGATTATAGTGCTTTATAATTTTTTCTTTATCGGGAGCTATATCTTTAATATACTCACGTGTTTGAGTAAATAGCTCTTTGTTATTAATAAAAATATTATTAAACTGTGAATTTAACATATCACGAAGCATTGCGCTAGTTCTATTCAATTCACCAATAACAAGTTTGGGTGGTTTGTTTTTTAGATTATAAAAAGCTCCCTCCCATTTCTGAACTAATTCTCTTAACTCAGCATCTAAATCAGCAACTCTTTTATTTTCAGCAACCGTTCTAACAATTACCCCGTAATTTCGAGGCTTAATGCTTTGAATAAGCTTACGTAGACGGTCACGTTCTCCAGTATCATTAATCTTTTGTGAAATAGAAACTTTATCTGAAAATGGCATAAGCACCAAATTTCTTCCTGCAATTGATATTTCAGATGCAAGCCTAGGCCCTTTGGTTGAAATTGGCTCTTTTGCAACTTGAACTAAAATGGATTGCCCCTCTTTTAGCGTTTGTTGAATTTTACCATTCTTATCAATATCTTCTTCGAGTTGAAATTTAGAAATTGGTAGAATCTTTTGTTTAGGATCGAGTGCTATTCTTACATATTTATCTAGAGACCTGAACTGATGTCCAAGATCAAGATAGTGCAAAAAAGCATCCTTTTCATAGCCTACATCGATAAATGCTGCATTTAGCCCAGGCATAATTTTCTTTACCTTACCTAAATAAATATCACCAACAGAAAAGCTTGTATTCTTTTTCTCTCTATTGAGTTCTACAAGATTTTTATCTTCTACCAATGCTATAACAACTTCCGTAGAAGTAGAGTTTATAACTAGCTCCTTACTCACTATTTCTATCTTTTCAAATGAAGATCTGTGATTTGAGATAGGTTACCTCAAATCAAAAGTACAAAAAAACAATAAACCTAAGTAGCACTAATGCTAATTAGGTTTATCTAAATACATTATAAAAAAAAGTTCTTACTTCTTTTTATGTCTGTTTTTACGAAGACGTTTCTTACGCTTGTGCGTTGCCATCTTATGTCTCTTCCTTTTCTTTCCGCTTGGCATAATTCGTAAATTTAATTAATTATTTTTTACTTTATCTTTTACTTTATTAATGAAAGTCTTAGCTGGTTTAAACGAAGGAATAAAATGCTCAGGAATAATAATAGTAGTATTCTTTGATATGTTCCTTGCTGTCTTCTTAGCTCTTTTTTTCACTACAAAACTCCCAAAACCTCTAAGATAAACATTACTTCCACCTTCTAAGGAAGTTTTTATGCTATCCATAAAGGCCTCTACTGTTTTTTGAACTGTCACTTTCTCAATTCCAGTATTCTTTGAGATTTCATTAACAATGTCTGCTTTCGTCATTTTTAAAAAACTTTATATCAATAAATTATTTTTTTCAAAAGTGTCGCAAATATAATCGAATATTTCAGAATATGAAAACAATTCACTTAATTTTGTTTAAAATTTAAATATTCGTATCATTCAGATATTCAATGGATATAGCATAAATTCTTACAAACTAGCATCACACTTTGAAAAGACAACTACCTTGTAGAAAAAAATGAACCATCTATACATATAGGTTTAAGAATATAACACTTTAAAAAACCAAAGTTATTAAAGCTTTACTTTATTATTTAATAGCACGTTAGTTTTTGAGACCTACCTTGGCGGCAGACAGGCTGAACAATTCGGGCAGGTAGTGAGACAAAAAATATCATGCTGATAATACACAAGTTAACCATTACTATCTATAATGACTCGTTATTTTTTTTGCAAGCATTTAATATATAGACTCTTAAAGCGCAATGAAAATATAGACAACAGTTTGTCTGTTAGGGCTTTATTATTTTATCTAACTACCAAATAAGTCTGACTAAACAACTCGCGCAGGTTAGGCGTGCTTAAATCTCATTATATAACGTATTTGCATTTAGGAATTGGTATGATTTGGAAATCAAGTTTTAATCAAAAGTTTTTGGCTTTTCAAAAGTATATTTGACTTTGCATTTAAAAATTGTATTTTTACTATCTTTAACCCCATAAATGGAAAATAATGGTAAATAAAGTATTTTTAGTAGGAAACGTAGGGAAAGACCCTGAAGTAAAGTATTTAGACAATGGAACTGCGGTAGCTCAATTCTCATTAGCAACAAGTGAAAACTACAAAGACAAAGAAGGAAACAGGCAAAGTAAAACAGAATGGCACAATATTGTTCTGTGGCGAGGCTTGGCCGAAGTAGCTGAAAAATACGTAAAAAAAGGACAATTACTATGCATAGAAGGTAAACTTACAACTCGCTCGTATGACAAAGATGGTGTAACAAAATATTTTACTGAGGTTGTTGGCAATGAAATGAAAATGCTTGGCTCTAAAGCTAGCAATACAGGTTCAGAAAATGCTCCGACTCCAGCTGCAAGTGAAGAACCAAAGACACAAACAGCAAATGAGCCATTAGAAACTGATGATCTTCCATTTTAATATATTATAGAAATTTAATTACAACTCACTTTGGAAAGCGATCCTTTAGTCACATGGGTAATATTAAGCAATCTTAATATTACCTTTTTACCAATATCAATAGCAACTGTTGCTGGCTTTATTTTAACTACAGTTTTACTCATTTGCTCAGCTTTAGTTTCAGGTTCTGAAGTGGCTTTTTTCTCATTAAGCCCAACAGATCTAGAAAAGATAAACAAAAGCAAAACGCATTCTGCTAAAGCTGTAAAAAAACTTTTGGAAAACCAATCGAAATTATTAGCTACAATATTAGTTGCTAATAATTTTATAAATATTGCAATTGTAATTCTATCTACTTATATAACTAACTCTGTTATAGATTTTAGTAATTCTCCTGCAATTGGATTTGCTGTACAAGTTGTAATTATAACATTTTTATTATTGCTTTTTGGCGAGATTGTACCAAAGGTATATGCCAATCAGTTTTCAAGCGGGTTTGCACAGTTCATGTCTTTCCCAATTTTATTTTTGAGTAAGGTTTTTCGACCTATTAGTTATTTTTTAACCGCCTCAACTAAAATTGTAGACAAACGAGTATTAAAGAAACAGAATATTTCAATGGATGACTTATCCAATGCCCTTGAAATTACTTCAGAATCTATTACTGATGATAAAGAAATACTAAAAGGGATAATTGAATTTGGCAGCATTGAAGTATCAGAAATAATGTGCTCAAGAGTAGATATAATGTCTATTGACATTAATAGTCCCTTCACTAATATTATTAGGCAAATTATTGATGCTGGTTATTCAAGGATACCAGTATATGATGGCACATTTGATAATATTAAAGGTGTTTTATACATAAAAGATTTGCTATCGCATATTCAAAAAAACGATTCATTCCGCTGGCAGTCACTTATTCGCCCACCATACTTTATTCCTGAAAAGAAGAAAATTAACGATTTATTAGAAGAGCTTCAGGCAAAACGTATTCATATGGCAATTGTGGTTGACGAGTATGGAGGTACCTCTGGCATTATTACAATGGAAGATATTTTGGAGGAAATTGTTGGTGAAATTTCTGATGAATTTGATGCGGATGATGTAAACTTTACAAAAATAAACGATGCAAATTACTTATTTAAGGGGAAAACTCTATTGAACGATTTCTATAAAATTCTTGAATTGGAAACATGTATTTTTGATGAAATTAAAGGAGATGCAGACACTCTTGCGGGTTTAATTCTTGAATTAAAAGGAGAATTCCCCGAGGTTTATGATACTATTCGCTACAGGAACTTTTCATTTAAAATTGAAGAGATAGATAAACGTCGAATTAAAAAAATAAAAACAACTATAAATAAATAATAAGACTAGCTGCCCTTGACATGTGTGTTAAAACATATGCTACTACATGCTATATTACTATTTACATAATTTAAAAACGCAAATATTCATTTTGTTTTTTTTAGTAGGTATCATGAGTTTTTTAATATCCGCAAGCCACAGTGTGATTACGCTGCAAATATGAGCTTTATGAGTTTTTAGCATCTTTTAAATTAGTATAGTTGCATCGCTACTATTACCTAGTTTACAGGTTATTACACATTTTACTTGCGGCTATAGTGAGTTTACTAAAAAATAAGTTTCCCTTTTTTATAATTATCCCTATTTTTACACCTAAAAGCAAACCATATGCAAAAGATTATTCTTGTTATATTATTAGGTATCTTTTTTACTAACTGCAATAGAGATTACACGCCAAAACCACGGGGGTATTTTAGAATAGATTTACCTGAAAAACAATACAAAACTACCCCCGACCAATTACCTTACAAGTTCGAATATCCGAAATACTCGTATTTGCAACAACGTCCAAATTCGCCCAATCAGCAATACTGGATAAATATAGTTTTTCCTGCACAAAAGGCAAAAGTACACTTAAGCTACAAAGCACTAGACAATAATATTAATGAGTATCTAAACGATGCTCGTAATTTTGTTTACAAACACACTATTAAGGCAGATGCAATTACTGAAACTCCGTATATAAATAACGATATACAGGTGTATGGTTTATTATACGAGATAAAAGGCGATGCAGCTTCAAATACGCAATTCTATGTAACCGATAGCACAAAGCATTTTCTTCGTGGCGCATTATATTTTAATGCGGTTCCCAATAAAGATTCTTTGGCTCCGGTTCTCGATTTTATAAATGAGGATATTCTTCATTTAATGGAAACTTTTGAGTGGAAATAACATGCCAATTATATTAAATAAACGCATTGCCCATGGTTCAAAACTTGGCATATGGAAAATAACAGAGAATGCAAACGATTTAGAGCTTGTATTCCCATTGTTAGAAGATGAAAAAGAATACTTTAACAAATTAACCAACGAAAAAAGAAAACGCGAATGGCTTATTGCTCGTATTCTACTAACTGAACTACTTGAATCGAGAAAACTAATAAAGTACACTGAGCATGGCAAACCTTTTATTCACAATAGCTCAACAAATTTAAGTATTAGCCATTCAAAAAATAATGTGGCTATTCTAATATCAAATAAATTTAGTTTAGGTGTTGATATTGAATGCATTGCAGAACGCGTAGTAAAAGTAAAACATAAATTTCTTTCTGAACAAGAGCTTGCATGGTGCAATACTACAGAATTAATGACCATTTGCTGGAGTGCCAAAGAAGCTGTTTTTAAAATATTTGAAAAAGAGCTATATTTTCATGACATTGAAATAAGTAAGTTTAATAATGAAGATTCACATTTTATAGCAAAAACCAATAAAGACAACTTTCGCAAAACCTTTAAAATATTTTTCGATTTTGTTGAGGAGGATGTATATACATATACTTTTCATTTAGGCTGATTTATTTACTTCGATATTTGCGCATATCAACTAAAGACAATATCTTGCTTTCATGTTATCAGCTATAATTCAAAACAAAATTAGCAATAGTAAAAAAGCATTTGCCTTACTTATTGACCCAGATAAGTATAGCGTAAACGATTTTAACATACTAATAAACAAATTAGAGTGTTGTTTGCCTGATGTTATTCTTGTGGGTGGGAGCTTACTTTTTAACGACATTCATGAAACGGTAAAGCAAATAAAGCAACACACTACAATACCTATATATATATTTCCCGGTAACTCAATGCAAGTTACGCCTGAGGCAGACGGAATATTATTTCTATCTCTTATATCGGGACGAAATGCTGAGTTTTTAATTGGCAACCATGTAAATGCAGCACCTACAATAAAACGACTTGGCATAAAAACGCATGCTACCGGATACATTTTAGTTGAAAGCAATAATAACACTTCGGTTAAATACATGAGTAACACTACTCCTATCCCGAAAGACAAAACAGATATTGCTATTGCGACAGCTTTAGCAGGTGAAATGCTTGGCTTACAATCTATTTATTTAGAAGCTGGCAGTGGAGCTGACGAACATGTTTCAATAGAAATGATTAAGGGCGTAAAAAACAACTTGAATATTCCTTTAATTGTAGGTGGTGGTATCAGAAACCCAAAAAACATTGAAGATATATATAATGCCGGTGCCGATATTATTGTAATAGGCAACGCTTTTGAAAAAAATGAAATTAGTTTAGATGGGTTTATTAATGTAATGAAGAAATATATTTAAACCTACTTAACAGTCTCAAACTTCTTATATAGTGTCAGAAAGAAAACTCAGGATATTTAAAATTTGACAGATTTTTGCAATTTTTTTTCGTTGAAAAATATTTTTTTTAGGTTTCTGCCATTAAATAAAATATAATGTTAACATT
>JAUXEM010000235.1 GCA_030620515.1 Salinivirgaceae bacterium | reverse complement strand
CCTCACTCCACAGCTTTAAGGGTATAAACTAATAATAACAAGTTTTTTTGGAGATAATTTATCCAAGCAGCTCTGTTGGAAAATAGTGTATAATGTTGATTATTGAGTTAAAAGCCGTCAGAAGAAATTTTGGCGGCTTTTGAGATTTTATACCCTTTGGTTTCTTTCAGGAACTTAAAAAATCTTTCAAGAATAGCTTTAATCTAATTTATCACAAGATAAACACAGATTTTTACAGATTTAAAAACTATCTGTAGTAATCTGTGCTTAACTTTAAATAGATGGCATTACTATGAATTTAGTGGGTGAAATATTTAAAAAGAAACTAACTTGACTTTATTGATTTTAGTATTCAGTCCACAGCCGTCAGTCAATAAGTTTACTGCTGACTTGTAATAAAGTATAGTTTTATCATAATATTAAATTACCCACAAAAATGGTAGTACAACCAAATAGATTAATTAGAAAGTTATTCCATTTTTTATCTACGACAAACAAAATCACAAAAACCTACTCTAAAATATTACAACCAATACTTTTACTAATAAGATAAAACTGTTGGTTGCCCTATATGCTTTTTATATAAATCAATAATAAGGCCATCGGCAAGCCCAATTTTTGGAGCAATAATATCATGTATTTTTCCCCATTTCATAATTTTCTTAAAAATAATTGCTGCAGGTACAATTACATCAGCTCTATCGGCTCTTAATCCCATAATATCAATTCTATCTTGAACCGAGTATCCTTCCAGCTCTGTATGAGCGTCAGCAAGCTGGGTATAGTTAAGTGTGTTTTTTAATCTATTGCCGTATAGCTTGGTAATTTTATTAACATTTCCGCCCGAACAAATGCAGTTTATCTCTTTGTTCTCAAGCTCTAGACTTTGAATCCAGGTTTTTAAATTATCCCAATCGCCATGCGTAATATTTTCATACATCAGCCTAATGGTTCCTATATTAAACGATTTTCCGCTTAATAATTCCTCTTTCCGAAAAAAACTTAATTCGGTACTTCCGCCACCTACATCAATATATAATGAATATTCGTTTGGTTTTTCAAGATTTACATTATCAGCACCACAAATAATTTTCGCTTCTTGAATGCCATCTATAATATGTAATTTAATACCCTTCTCGTTTTCTATTTGCTTAACAATATGATTTGCATTTGTCGCCTCTCTTAAAGCCGCTGTACCACAGGCAATTATATCAATTGGTTTAAATACCTTTATAAGATTATTATAAGCATTGAATGTTTTCAATAGAAACTCTTTTCTCTCCTCTGAAATAAAACCATTATTAAAAACATCTATTCCTAATCTTAAAGGTACACGAATTAACGAAACCTTCTCTGTTATAACCTTCCCCCCTATTTCTCGAACCGTGGCAATTAATAACCTACCAGCATTCGAACCTATATCTATTGCAGCAAAAATCATTATTTATTTTATTGTTTTGAGTGGCTTTTTCTAAGATACTCGTAAATTTCCAGTTGCGCTCGTATTACTTTGCTATTATTTCTGTAATAACTATTTGTCATATTAGCATCCAATTTTCTAGCCTTGCAATTATCTCTAAGTTGAATATCGAGCATTTCTTTTAATTCTTTCTGTATCTCAGCATCATAAATTGGTGTAGTTACTTCAATTCTATTATCAAGGTTCCGCACCATCCAATCGGCCGAAGATATATAATACAATTCATTTCCACCATTACAGAATACAAAAACACGCGAATGTTCAAGATATTTATCTAAAATACTTAAAACCTTAATATTTTCGCTCATATTTTTAACACCGGGCACCAATTTGCAAATTCCTCTAATAATAAGGTTTATTTTAACCCCTGCTTCACTAGCTTGGTATAGTTTATTTATTAATTGCACATCGGAAAGGCTATTTAATTTGATAGTAGTCCATGCCTCGCGCCCTAATGTTGCATTTTTTATTTCATGATTTAATAAACGCATAAAATGATTACGAGTACTAAATGGACTTACAATAAGGTTTTTGAATCGAGATGGACGAAATGCCATTTGAAATAAACCAAATACTTTTTCAACCTCGCTTGTGATTTTTGGGTTTGCTGTTAATAAGGTATCATCGCAATACAGTGAGCCAGTTTTTTCATGAAAATTGCCAGTTCCAATATTTGCATAATATCTATAATCATTATTCTCACGTCGCTGTATTAAAATTAATTTACTGTGCACTTTAAGCCCAGGTATACTATGCATTACTTTTACACCTGCTCCCTGCAGTTTTTCCGACCAAAATATATTTGCCTCCTCATCGAAACGAGCTTGCAGCTCCATATAAACAGTAACCGCCTTTCCATTGCGTGCAGCATTAATTAACGCATTAATAACATTCGATGGGTTTGATAATCGGTAAATAGTCATCATAATTGATCTTACCTTCATATCGATAGCTGCCTCGTGCAGCAAATCAACAATATATTGAAACGGCTGATACGGAAAATGCAACATTATATCCTTTTTGCGAATAGCTCTAATAATACTTCCACCTTCAGGAATATCTTTGTGCTGAACAGGAATTCGTTTTGGAGAAACTAGATTTGCATATCCAAAATTAGGAAATTTCATGAAATCTTTAAAATTATGATATGGACCACCCTCTACAACCTGATCGTTATTAGTAATTTTGAATTTATGCGCAACCGCCTTTAATAATTCCGAAGGCATTCTTCTGTCATATACAAACCGTAATGTATTTCCTTTTTTTCGTTGTGCTAAACTATGCGCCATTAGTTCAAGAAAGCTTTTTGAAACATCATTATCAATATCTAGCTCTGCATCACGTGTAAACTTAAATGTGTAAGCAGAAAACGAGTCGAATTTAAATCGAGTAAATATTTCATCCAAACAATAGCGAATAATGTCATCTAATATTACAATATACTTTTTATCTTCTTTTTCAGGAAGTATTAAAAATCTATTTACTGCATTTGTAGGTATCTCAATTATAGCATAAGCATCTTTATCGCGATTATTGGACCGACCAAGCTGTATTGCCAAATAAATAGATTGATCGGTAAGAGAGTCTTCGGAATTAAACTTTTTGAGCATTATAGGAAAAAGGTGGTGTCTTACATTTTCTCTAAAATAATTTCTGACGAATTCTCCTTGTTCTTTGTCTAGCTCTTTCTCATTTATTAAAAAAATATTCTCTTTATTTAACTCTTTATTTAGTTTCGAAAATATTTTTACGAACTGCCCTTGCTGTGCTTTAATTTCATCCATTACTTTATCAAGACTCTCTTGAAGCTGATCAGCTTTTTCTGAAAACTTTTTCCTTTGTATATCTATAAGCCTACGCAATGTAGCAACTCTAGTACGGAAAAATTCATCTTGGTTATTGGAATAAATACCTAAAAATTTAATTCTTTCTATTAGTGGATTAGAATCATCAGCAGCCTCTTGCAATACTCTGGCATTGAAATTAAGCCAACTTAACTCACGATCGAAATATTTATATTGAGGTTTTTGCATATATAATTTACTGTTTACTTATTCTTAAGTTCTTTGGGCACTAAATATCTTTTTAATGAGGCATTTTCGGTGTTAATATCTTTCCATGTTTCACAAGAAAAAACAATTTGTACAAGACCCGATGTTGGAATCCATTCAATTGAATCGTTATTTAAAAAACGATTTGCTAAATCTGTTAATCCTGGATTATGAGCCACCAGCATTAAATGATTTACTCTATTCTCAATTTTTAAAATTACATCGGCAAAAGTTTTTGAATAACCTGGGTAAAATAATTTATTTATAGTTGAATTATTAGTGTTCAAATTTAGTTTATCTACAACAATTGACACTGTTTCAAGTGCCCTAACAGCTGGACTCGATATTATTAAATCAGGTATAGATTTTTCTAACAATAAGCTGTTACATACCAACAACGTACGCTTTACACCTTTGTTTAATAAAGGACGGTCAAAATCAGATAGCTCAGGATAATCCCAGCTAGATTTTGCGTGTCTTAAAATAGATAGTGTTTTCAATTAAAGCTCTTTGTAAATTTTAGAATTCTATAATCTTTTCAACCAGGTTATTTGCCCCTTCTGCAATCTGACTTATGGTAGCATCTAACATATAACACGGAGTTGTAAGCAGCTTATATTTTTCATCAACAATTACTTCGCCGTGTGCAGTTTCTATATGTGTTCCACCTATATCATTTATTACATCAATAGTGCCTTGGTCTTGCCCTATGGTTACAACAGCATCGTTCAGAATTTTTGCTATAACTGCCGGAGCAATACATAATGCACCAATAGGTTTTTCAGCCTCAACCATTACTTTTACAGCAAGTTCTACTTCAGCATTTACTTTTAAGTTTGCTCCATCAAAAGCTAAAGACGATAAATTTTTTGCCACACCAAAGCCCCCAGGCAAAATCAAGGCATCAAAATCGATAGCATTAAACTCTTTTAAATCTTTAATATTACCCCGAGCAATACGTGCCGATTCTATTAAAACATTTCGGCTTTCAGGCATTTCGTCGCCAGTAATATGATTTACTACATGGTGCTGTTCTATGTTTGGGGCAAAACATTGGTAAGTTGAACCAAATTTATCAATTGCCAATAATGTAAGTGTAGCTTCGTGAATTTCAGATCCATCGTAAACACCACAACCTGCTAATACAACTGCAAATTTCTTAGTTTTCATTTTATCTCTTTTTATTTAACTCCTTTTTGAGTAAAAAATAAAATTAATAAAAACTGTTGAATTAGTTTACACTATTGAGTAATTAGTTGAAAATACGAAGTATAAATAAATGAACTGCCCCGCCACAAGCAGATGGGGTATCAAAAGGAATTGTATTTATTTCGCCCCAACCTGCCCGCCGTTGAAATGGTCAGGCGGGTATAACCCATGAGAGCCTTTGACTCCGCTCAGGATCAGTTCGACTAATTAATTTGGCTCTTTCTAAAAAAGAGTGGGTAATCTAATTATTATCTCAAACTAGTATACTCAGTATTTACATTCGCAAGATTAAAATGAATCACTTCAATAATCTAGTTGTTAAATAGGATTATGCGTAAATTTTAGTTACTCTGTATATGATGCATATTCCGGTGAAAACGGTCAGGCAATCCGGAAATTAGCGGACACTTTTCTCTAAATTTTTTTCGTGATAAATCTAAAACATTTTATTCAATATTCCTCAAAATCTTTCTCAT
>JAUXEM010000150.1 GCA_030620515.1 Salinivirgaceae bacterium | reverse complement strand
TTTTTCTTCAATGGAAGTTACTTTCCCATTGTCGTTAAATTCTGCCACACCATAGCGTTCTGGGTCTTTTACATAATAGCCAAAAACTGTAGCTTGTTTATCTTGCTCAACATTTTTACGTGCATTTGCAAGTAACTCTGGTAAACCATGTCCATAAAATATATTATCGCCTAAAACCAAGCATACATCATCGTTTCCAATAAACTTTTCGCCAATAATAAAAGCTTGCGCCAGTCCGTCGGGCGATGGCTGTTCGGCATATGATAAATTTATGCCCCAATCTTTACCTGTACCCAATAATCTTTTAAAGCCGGGTAAATCTTCAGGTGTCGATATAATTAAAATATCTTGTATGCCCGCAAGCATTAATGTTGTTAGCGGATAATAAATCATTGGCTTATCGTAAATTGGCAGTAATTGCTTCGATACTCCTTTTGTTATCGGATACAATCTTGTTCCGCTACCACCTGCTAAAACTATCCCTTTCATATTCTAATGTTTTAATGTGTTGTTTATTATTTTCAAAACAATTGAAACCTAAATTATAAACTCCAGTATTTTAAATCTTTAATTTTATTTTTGTAAATGCCTTTTAAATCTACAAATAATCCTTTTTCATTCAATAGCAATTTAAAATAATCTTCTGTAAGATTTTTATACTCTTCGTGCTGAACGGCTAAAACTACTGCATCGTATTTTCCAGTTACTTTTTCAACCATATCGTAACCATATTCCTCTTTAACCTCTTTTATAGATGCATGCGGATCAATGGCTTCAACATTTACACAATACGATTGCAGTTCGCGAACCACATCTACAACTTTTGAATTTCGTATATCAGCAACATCTTCTTTAAAGGTTACTCCCATAACCAGAACACGTGCATCTTTAATATTTTTATCGGCAGCTATAATCTTTTTTACTACTTGTTTAGCTACATAACCACCCATACTGTCGTTAATAAAACGACCTGAGTCAATCATTTTAGCATGATAGCCAACTTCTTTTGCTTTGTGCAATAAATAATATGGATCAACACCAATACAATGCCCTCCTACTAAACCCGGAAAAAATTTCAGAAAATTCCATTTTGTTCCAGCAGCTTCCAACACATCGTAAGTATTAATATTCATTCTATTAAATATTAATGAAAGCTCGTACATTAATGCAATGTTTACATCGCGTTGAGTATTCTCAATAATTTTAGCTGCCTCAGCTACTTTCAAAGAACTAGCTCTATGAACACCTGCTTTAATAACCATTTCGTATATTTTGGCAACATTATCTAGTGCTTCGGCATCGCAACCCGAAACAACTTTGGTAATACTTGTTAAGGTATGAACCTTATCTCCCGGATTTATTCGTTCGGGTGAAAAACCCACTTTAAAATCTATTTCAAATTTTAAGCCCGACAACTTTTCTAAAACAGGCACACAATCTTCTTCGGTACAACCTGGATAAACAGTTGACTCATAAACTACATAATCGCCTTTTTTAAGAGCTGCACCAACGGTTTTAGATGCTGCTATAATAGGTTTTAAATCAGGTAAATTATGGTCATCTATAGGTGTTGGAACCGCTATTATATGAAAATGTGCTCTTTTAATATCTTCGGCATTTGCTGTAAACTCAATATCACAACCATTAAACTCCTTCGAATCAAGTTCTTTGCTAGGATCAATTCCCTGCTTCATTAACTCAACTCTTTCGGGCTTAATATCGAAACCTATAACTTTTGCTTTTTTTGCAAACTCTAAAGCTATGGGTAGCCCTACATAACCTAGCCCTATTACAGATATTGTGGCTTGCTTGTTTTTTATTTTCGTAAACATATTTTATAAAATTTTATATTCCAAATAATTAGATACTAGATCTTAGATGCTAGACGCTAGATCTTAGATGCTAGACGCTAGACCTTAGATGCTAGACTTTATTTTCTTAAATAGTTTTGAAATCCAACTATTAATTTTTGAACCTCATCTAATTGATTAAATATATTTTCACATTCATTACTTGTTAAAAAATCAAGATTAATTGCTACCAATAATTCACTTTCAAGTTCAAATGCCGACCCTAATGCGATGTCAAGAAAATGGGCGAAATCGTTGTTTGTATTCCTACCGCTACCTTCAGCAATATTTGACGATATTGATACTACAGCTCTTTTAACTTGTGAAGTTAATGCATACTTCTCTTCAGCTGGGAATTGTCTTGTTAATTTATAAACTATATAGACCAAACTTTTCGCTTTTTGCCAAGCTTTTATTTCTTTAAAATTATGTTTTGCCATTTACCGTTAATTTCAAATTAAATCTATTTCCTAAAGTCTAGAGTCTAGAGTCTAGCATCTAAAGTCTAGCATCTACTTCAACAAGGGATGATAATCGCCAACCAAACCTTTTATTTCAGCATTCCTAATATCATGAGCTGTTTGAATAGAATTCATGGCATCGTCTAATCCAAAGCCATTTCCATTAATTATTCCCTGATAGGTTTGCGTATGCAAATCGGTAAAACCACCACTGAACTCCAGTTCATTTCCATCAATCTGGATAGAACGGTAAGTTCGCTGCCCTTTTTCTTTTATTGTCTGTGGTAAATCGTTATAATCAACACTTAAATACCAGCGTACACGTGCTCTTTTTAATTGTAATAATCCAGCTGCTCGTTCTTTGTTTCTATCATGCACTATACTTTCCTGTACATCACCAAAAATCCAACTTAACATATCAAAAAAATGAATACCAATATTAGTAGCAATACCACCAGATTTCTCAACCTCACCTTTCCATGAAAAGTGATACCATTTTCCACGGCTGGTTAAATAGGTTAAATCTACATCGTAAATTTTATCAGGATCACCGTTATCTATTTTCTTTTTTAGCTCAATAATAGATGGATGTAAGCGAAGTTGTAATACATTATATACTCGTTTACCAGTTTCCTTTTCATAATCTTTTAATGCCTCTACATTCCATGGATTAAGCACTAATGGTTTTTCACAGATAGCATCGGCTCCTTGACGTAAGGCAAAACGTATGTGTGAATCGTGCAAATAGTTTGGAGAACAAATACTCGCATATTCAACCGGCTTATGCTCCCTATTTAATTTATAGATATGCCTATCGAAACGTTCAAACTCAGTAAAAAAATCAGCATCTGGAAAATAACTATCAATTATTCCTACACTATCAAAAGGGTCGAGTGCCGCTACTAGGTTGTTATTGGTTTCCTTTATTGCTTTTAAATGCCTTACAGCAATATATCCGGCTGCTCCTATTAATGCAAAATTCTTCATTATTTAGTTTGTTGACATATTACAAAAATATAATATTCTTACTTTTTTCTAACATTGTTATTCTCTATTACATAACCGTCGCCGCTTTCAGGGCAAACGGCTTTATTGTCATGATTAAATTCTAATCTATGTCCATATTCACTAACCCATCCTATTTGCTTTGCTGGGTTTCCAACTACTAATGCGAATGCTTTTACTGGTTTTGTAATAACAGCCCCAGCCCCTATTAACGCATATTCCCCAATTTCATTACCACAAACAATTGTAGCGTTTGCTCCTATTGAAGCGCCTTTTCTTACGTTCGTTTCTATGTAATCATTACGCCGAATTATTGCACTACGTGGATTGGTAATATTTGTAAAAACCATGGATGGACCTAGAAAAACATCGTCTTCACAAATTACTCCTGTATATATTGAAACATTATTCTGAACTTTAACATTTTTGCCTAGTACAACTTGTGGCGAAACAACCACATTTTGTCCAATATTGCATTTCTGACCAATAACACAGTTACTCATAATATGTGAGAAATGCCAAACCTTTGTTCCTTCTCCTATCTCGCAGCCATCATCAATAACGGCTGTTTCATGAGCAAAATATAATTTATTGTCTTCCATCATTTTCTATTTAAAAAACTCTTTCACAGTTGAACTAATAAATAAAAGCTGTTCTTCGTCCAATTCGGTATGAATAGGTAATGAAATAACAGACTTGCATAGCTTATCAGTAATTGGAAATTCTTTTTGCGCTACAGCAAATTCAGAAAATGCCTTTTGTTTATGCAGAGGTACAGGGTAATATATCATGGATGGAACGCCTTTTTCATTTAACCATTGTTTAAGTGCATCTCGTTTACCATTTTTTATTTTCATGGTGTACTGATGATAAACGTGGTTGGAATACTCAGCTACTTTTGGGGTTGCAATATCATCTATGTCAGCAAAAGCTGAATTATAATAAGTAGCTACTTTTTGTCTTGTTTGACAATACTCATCTAACAATGGTAACTTTATTCTTAACACAGCAGCCTGTATACTATCTAATCTGGAATTTACTCCTATCCTATCATGATAATAACGTACTTTCATCCCATGATTTACTATGGATGAAATTTTTTCGGCTAACTCATCATTATTGGTAAATATTGCTCCACCATCACCATAGCAACCAAGATTTTTAGAAGGAAAAAATGAGGTAGTTCCAATATCTCCTATGGTTCCAGTTTTCTGTACAGTTCCATTACTAAAAGTATAATCTCCGCCAATGGCTTGAGCATTATCTTCAATAACGCAAATATTGTTCTCCTTTGCAATGGACATTATTTCTTCCATATTAGCACATTGTCCAAAAAGATGAACAGGTACAATGGCTTTTGTTTTTGTGGTAATTGCTTTTCTAAGTTCTTTGGTATTTATATTGTATGTTTCTGGATCAACATCTATTAAAATTGGTTTTAAACCTAATAGGGCAATTACTTCAACAGTAGCTATAAATGTAAAGTTGGTTGTAATTACCTCATCGCCTGGCCTTAACCCTAAAGCCATCATGGCTATTTGCAAAGCATCTGTACCATTACCACAGGCAACAACATGCTTAACGCCTAAGTATTTAGCTAATTCTCCTTGAAATATTTTTACAATTGGACCTTTTATAAACTGCGTACTGTCAATTACTTCTTGGATAGAAGCATCAACCTGATGTTTTATTTTTTTGTATTGACTTTTTAAGTCAACCATAGCTAATGAACGCATTACTATATTATTTTATTTTAAGTTTTCCCAATACCAAGTTATGGCATTTTTCAATCCCTTCTTGATATCGTATTTTGGGTTATAACCAAGTAATTCTTTTGCTTTATTAATTGATGCCAATGAGTGAGGAATATCACCCTCTCTTATTTTACCAAACACTGATCTAACATTCTTAATATCTATATCAAATTCCGATAGATATTCCTTAAGCAAGGTAAGTAATTCATTCAATGAAGTGTTTTCGCCAAAAGCAATATTATAAACAGTATTTAATGCATCTTTATTTTGAACGGTTGCCGCCAATTCATTTGCATGAATAACATTATCAACATAAGTAAAATCACGAGAATAACTACCATCACCATTAATTACTGGTGATTCTTTTCGCAATAATTGACTAACAAACTTAGGAATTACAGCAGCATAAGCACCATGCGGATCTTGCCTTCTACCAAATACATTAAAATATCTCAAGCCAATAGTCTCAATTCCATAAGTTTTGCTAAAAATATCGGCATATAACTCATTAACATATTTCGTAATAGCGTAAGGAGACAATGGCTTACCAATATTATCTTCCAGCTTTGGCAGCGTAAAATTATCACCATATGTAGATGAACTTGCAGCATAAATAAAGCGTTTAACTCCTTCGTCTCGCGCCGCAACAAGCATATTCAAAAAACCATCAATATTTACCTGATTAGTAGTTATTGGGTCATTTATTGAACGAGGAACAGAACCCAAAGCAGCCTGATGCAATACAATATCTGCACCATGAACAGCTTTACTACAAACTTCTAATTCTCGAATATCACCTTCAACTAAGGTAAAATTAGAGTCCAATAAAAATGCCTCAATATTTTCTCTCTTACCTGTAGAGAAATTATCGAGGCATACAATTTTGTTATTTTGCTTTAAAAGCTTTTGTATAAGGTTAGAGCCGATAAAACCGGCTCCACCTGTAACTAATATAGTCTTATTTTCAATAAGCCCTTTCGTGCTCATCTAATATTATTTTGCGTAATTAATAGCTCTTGTTTCTCTAATTACAGTAATTTTAATTTGTCCTGGATAAGTCATTTCATCCTGAATTTTCTTAGAAATATCGTACGACAATGTTTCAGCATCAGTATCGGTAACTTTTTCGCTACCAACAATTACTCTTAATTCACGACCCGCTTGTATTGCATAAGTTTTCAAAACTCCTGGATATGATAGAGCTAGCTCTTCAAGATCCTTTAATCGCTTAATATACGACTCAACAACCTCGCGACGAGCACCAGGACGAGCACCAGAAATAGCATCACAAACCTGAATGATTGGAGAAATAAGTGTTGTCATTTCTACCTCATCGTGGTGAGCACCAATAGCATTACAAATATCTGGTTTTTCTTTATATCGCTCGGCCAACTTCATACCAAGAATTGCGTGTGGCAATTCTGGTTCGTCGTCAGGTACCTTACCAATATCGTGAAGTAAACCTGCACGTTTAGCAACCCTTGGGTTTAATCCAAGTTCTGAGGCCATTGTAGCAGCTAAGTTTGCAACCTCACGAGAGTGTTGCAGTAAGTTTTGTCCGTATGATGAACGGTATTTCATTTTACCAATTAGTCTTATTAATTCAGGATGTAAACCATGAATGCCTAAATCAATAGCAGTTCGTTTCCCTGTTTCAATAATTTCTTCTTCCACCATCTTCTGTGTCTTAGCAACTACTTCTTCAATTCTTGCCGGATGGATTCTACCATCAGTAACTAATTGATGCAGTGCTAAACGTGCAATTTCCCTTCTAACAGGATCAAAAGCTGAAAGAATAATTGCCTCTGGTGTATCATCTACAATTATCTCTACCCCTGTAGCTGCTTCTAATGCACGAATATTTCTACCTTCGCGCCCAATAATTCTACCTTTTATATCGTCGTTATCAATATGAAATACTGTAACTGAATTTTCAACTGAATGTTCGGAAGCTACTCTTTGTATTGTTTGAATTACAATTCGCTTTGCCTCTTTGCTAGCTGTTAACTTAGCCTCGTCCATTATATCGTTAATTGACGACATAGCCTCGGTTTTTGCTTCGGCTTTAAGCGATTCCATTAATTGCCCCTTGGCATCATCAACAGATAAGCCTGAAATAGACTCTAATTGCTCAACTTGTTGCTTGTGCATTTTGTTAAGTTCTTCGCTTTTTTTATCTACAAGCTCAATCTGCGAATTAAGATTATCTCTAATAGCCTCTACTTCAGAATTTTTACGGCTTGCATCTTCAATTTTCTGAGAAATAGTTACTTCGCGCTGCTTTAATCTATTCTCAGAAACGGCAACTTTATTATTTCTTTCATTAATGAGCTTTTCATGCTCTGACTTTAACTGCAAAAATTTCTCTTTTGCCTGAAGAATCTTGTCCTTCTTGATTATTTCAGCTTCGGCTTGTGCATCTACTACTATTTTTGTGCTTTTGCTTTTAAAACCAAGCTTTAAAATAATATATGTAGCAACACCTCCTAATAAAACTGAAACTATGGCAACAATCATAAAATTAATTTCCATAAATATTTATTGTTAATTAACAAAAAAACCCGCACTAACTTTTGTGTTTTAAAAAACCCCAAAATATATGGGTGGAACTGCCAATTAATTTTCTTACTTCCCCTGTCTCGTGTGAGAATCCCGATAAATCGAGATGGGGCCTGTCTTACAAAAATTGAGCTTTGCTCCAATATTATTAATGTTGAGTTTTTCAAACTAGCCAAAAACCAGCGCGGGCAATGCTTTTATATATAAGAACGTTTATTACTCTTCCTGAAGAATTTCTGCTAATATTTCATCAATTTGCCTTACCTCTTCCAGTACAGGATGTATTTCGTGATGCTCTTCAGCCTCTACCAATCTGGTAACAAACTGCAAAGCAACCATCGCTAAAAAATCCTGTCCATCTTTATTTTCATAAAGCTTTTGATATTGTGTAACTGTTTCATTTATTTTTTTTGCAGCTTTCCTTATTTTTTCTTCATCTTTTCTATCAATCTTAAGTGGATAATATCTATCAACAATATTTACTCTTATCGTAAGTTTATCATCCATTTATCTTTATCTATTTAATAGAGCAATACAATTATCAATTTCCCGCACTATCTTATTTATCTTATGTTTAGCATCTTTATTTCCATCACTCGATGCTAAAAATGTATTTGCCAAATCTGTTGTTTGAAGCTTTTTATTTAGCTCCTCAATTTCCAAATTTCTGTGTTCCAGTTCAATATCCACTTTTTGCAATCTATCTTTAAGTTTAACATTTTCTTCTTTTGTTTCTTTATAAAGAGAAACAAACTTATCGAACCTTTGCTTAAATCCGCCTATTAAATGTGGAACTTCCATTAATTTGAATTAAATAATCATTACAAAAGTAACATTGCTATAAGTAAAACGCAAATTTTTAAGAACCTATTATGTAATTATTATTAGCAATAAATATAGTGAAAATTTATGAATTTTTAGATATTATAGAGATAAATCACAATAATATTATTCAAATACGAACTCAATGCAGCTATGTGTAAAATTGTTAATAAATGGACTGGGAATATTTAAGATTTACCACTTTAAAATTTATATATTTGCCAGTAATAATTTTTGATTCATGGATAATTTTATAGTATCAGCGCGCAAATATCGCCCATCAACTTTCGCATCGGTTGTTGGACAGAAATCAATAACAACAACTTTAAAGAATGCTATTCAGAATAACCATATGGCACATGCTTATCTGTTTTGCGGACCTAGAGGTGTTGGCAAAACAACTTGTGCTCGAATTTTTGCAAAAACAATTAATTGCTTAGATACTTCAGAAGAAGCTGAGCCTTGTAATAAATGTGAATCCTGTGTATCATTCAACGAAGACCGCTCATTCAATATTCATGAATTGGACGCTGCATCAAACAATTCGGTTGAAGATATACGAACACTTATTGATCAGGTACGCATACCACCACAGCTTGGGAAATTCAGTATATATATAATAGATGAGGTTCATATGCTGTCAACAGCTGCATTTAATGCATTTTTAAAAACTTTAGAAGAGCCACCCGAACATGCTATTTTCATACTAGCTACTACTGAAAAACACAAAATTCTTCCTACAATATTATCGCGTTGTCAAATTTTTAATCTTAACCGTATTACGGTTGAAGATGCTACAAGCCACTTGCAATATGTAGCCAAGAGTGAAGGAATTAGTGCAGAACCAGAAGCTCTTACAATAATTGCTCAAAAAGCAGATGGTGCCATGCGTGATGCATTATCAATATTTGATCAAATAGTAAGTTTCTCAGGCAATACAGTAACTTACGATAAAACCATTGCCAATTTAAATGTACTTGATTACGACTATTTCTTTAAGCTTACTCAATCATTTTTAGATGAAAATATTGGCGATGCTCTTGTTTTGT
>JAUXEM010000161.1 GCA_030620515.1 Salinivirgaceae bacterium | reverse complement strand
TAAAAAAAAATGTGAACTAAAAAGAAACCTGAAATATAGTCCGGCTGGAAAAATTATGCATGCTTGCTAAATTTCAAAATATAAATAAAATTCAAATTATTGTTGCGGAATTGCTGTATTTTATAAAGCAACTTGTCAATGTTTCAAAAATCATGTAGGTTTGTGTTTATATATAAAAGTGCCTAGAGTAACTTTAGCTATTTAAAAAGCTTTGCTAAGATTTTTTTCAATAAATTATAATTATATGAAGCAATTTCTTTTATTTTTCAGCCTAGTACTAGTTTTTCAGGCTAATGCCCAACAAAAAACCACTTATTTTCATAACAACGGACAGGTAGCCAGTCAAGGTATTTTGAACCGTGGCGAAGAAACAGGTTTATGGATTTATTATGATAGCTTAGGTGTTAAACTCCAAGAAACTGAATTTTTAAATGGTGCTGTAAATGGAGAACTAACCTACTATTATCCTAATGGAAAAATAGAAAATAGAGGAAATTTCAAAAAAGGGACATTTGAGGGAAAATATTTTGAAAACTATTTAAATGGGAATCTTAAAACATCGGGCTATTACAAAAACAATATAAAAGATAGTGTATGGAGCTTTCATGATGGGAATGGAATAATGTATCGTGAAGAAATGCATTACCCTGATTCTGTTTTGTTACTGAATTTATTGAATAAAAATGGAGAGCAAATTATTAAGGAGGGTAATGGTGAATACACTACTTATTATAAAAATGGGCAAGTAGAAGAAACTGGATCTATTAAAAATGGCAAAGCAGATGGGTTTTGGAAACGATATTACCTAAATGGACAAATGCTAACTTCTGGCAAATATAAAAATGGTATTGAAACTGGTAAGTGGCTATCACATTATAAATCTGGAAAATTGCTTAGTGTGGTTAATCACGAAAGTGGAATGAATATACGCTACTACCAAAACGGACAAAAAGAAATGGAGGGTATATTACTTGAAAGTAATAAAGATAGTATTTGGAATTACTGGTATCACGATGGTAAAAATAAAATGCAGATTGCTTATTCAAGAGGAACAAAAGATGGCACTCAAATAAATTGGTTTCCAAATGGTAAAAAATCTAACCAAGTAATATTTAAAGGTGGTAAAAAAGACGGTAAGGCAACTTGGTGGCTCGAAGGTGGAGAGCTAGATATTGAAGGGAACTTTAGCAATGGCATTCAAAATGGCATATGGATTTATTGGCGAACCGATGGACAAAAAGGAAACGAAGGTTTTTATAAAAATGGAAAAATGGACGGCAAATGGACCTACTGGTATAGCAATGGGGAGGTTTGGAAAGAAGGAAACTTTAAAGATGGCGTAAGAGATGGGCATTGGATAATTAATTACGAAAACAAACAGAAATTTCATGAGGGTTCTTTTAAAATGGGGAAAGAAACAGGATACTGGCAACGTTGGTTTGAAAATGGTCAACTTGAGCTTACTGGCTATTTCAAAGAGGGCTTAATGGATAGTACTTGGAATGCCTGGTTCGAAAAAGGTGATAAAAAATACATAATAGGCTATAAAGAAGGATTTAAACACGGCACAGCTACTTATTGGTATCCTGAAGGAAATCCACGTATGGTAGAAACTTACGACCGTGGTATATTAGAAGGAGAATTTAAAACATGGCGCCGTAACAGAACAAAAATTATTGAAGGAGCAAATACTAAGGGAGTTAAGCAAGGTATTTGGCATTATTATAATGATTATGATCGTTTATTACGTAATGAAACTTATGAAAACGGAACCCCAAATGGTACATGGCAAACTTTTTATAAAGAAGGACCGCTGAAGAGTGAAATAGACTACAAAAAAGGAAAAAAAGAAGGTACTGTAAAATACTTGAAAATTAGAGGTGAAGTTATTTATGAGGCTACATACAAGAATGATAAAGTAGTTAAAGTAAAGGTGGATAATAGGAAACCAAATTAAAATACGTGCCTGAAGGTAAACCTAAAGTTTGGAGTACTTAAAGTGACTAGAGTTTGAAAAACACTCTACCAATGATTACTTTAATGAACAGATCGCTTCACTCTGTTTGCGAAGACTCAAAACTAGTATATTCCCTCTTTACTTTTATCAACAGACTGCCACGCTCATTCTTCGCTACCATTGACACAATATCGTTTCCACATCTGACAGACTCCTTCGCAAACACTCGGAGTGACCCCTGTTTGGTGGAGTCTCTGCGATGAGGTACGAAGAAGCAGACTCATACAGTAAAAAGTGTCATCATACATCCATTAGAATGAAAATTGTATAACCACTCGCAGTGACCCAATCACGTTTGAGTAATTGAGCGAAGCCAAAGGAAACAATGCAATACGGAAGACGGCTAGTTCACTGAGCGGAGCCGAAGTGAACGATTCACAAAGTCGAATTAGGTGACTGAGCGGAGTCGAAGTTACCCTAATGAAACCACAGTAATACCTGCTCCACCAAATTCAACATGTTCATCTTGTACTTTCTCTACTATATCAACCGTAAATAAGTATTCCCGAACTAGCTGACGTAGTATTCCATTTCCTTTGCCGTGCAGGATTTTCACCTCAAAAACACCCAACATAATAGCTTCATCAATAAATTCAGTTACCAATTGCACAGCCTCTTCGGCTCGTTTGCCACGAATATCTAGCCCAGGCTTAAACCGCATTTTGCGCTCATTTAAATTGTAAGCCTGATTAAAATTATTACCCCCCGATTTTTTCTGAATAGTTCGCTTCTCATTATTATCGAGCAGTTCCAACTTACTAAAGCTTACCGTAGTCATAATATTACCAAAAGCAACCACTGCATTTTTATCGTTCATATCTATTATTTCGCCAATGGTAGTTTGCCCTATAATTTTAACCGGCATACCTATTGTGAATACTTTTTTCTTTTCTAATACAGGTTTCTTAGGCACATCCTTTTCTGGTGTCTTTTTAACTACTTTAGTTTTACGCTCTTGCAGTTTCTGCATTTTACGCTTTATCTTCTCTTCCTCAGCACTATCCCGTTTCTCTATTTTCTGTTTAAAATCGTCTAATTCTGTTCTCGCTTGCTTGGTTTGCTCTTTATTAGCTTGTGCCTCTTTAATTTTACGAACGGTACTTTCAATTAGCTTATTTGAATCAGTCAGCAATTTACTAGCATCAGCTTCAGCCTTACTTATTATATCTTTTCTTAACTCTTGTGCTTTATCTAACTCTACACGTTCATTTTCCATCATCTCCTCAAGGCGGCGTTCCACCTTACGAATATTCTGACGTTTACGTTCCCAGTATTTTTTATCTTTAAGTATCTCCTTTAAGTGCTTATCGAAATGAATATGATCCTCGCCTACCTTTTCACGAGCATTATCAATTACATCTTGTGGTAAGCCAATTTTATAAGCAATTTCGAAAGCAAAGCTGCTACCTGGCTTACCCATTTCCAACTTAAATAAAGGCTCTAGCTTTTGTGCATCGTATAACATAGCCCCATTAACAATACCCTGTTGCTGCGATGCAAAGTGCTTTAAGTTGGTATAGTGAGTTGTTATTACCCCAAATGCCTTGTTCTCGTTTAGCTTTTGCAAAATAGCTTCAGCAATAGCTCCACCCAGCATTGGCTCGGTTCCTGTACCAAATTCATCAATTAACACAATTGTTTTATCGTTGGCATTTTTCGAAAAATGCTTCATGTTTAACAGATGCGAGCTATAGGTACTTAAATCGTTCTCAATACTTTGCTCATCGCCAATATCAATAAACAAATGTTCGAATACTCCCGCTTCACTTTTATCGCCAGCCGGAATAAGCATACCACATTGCAGCATATATTGCAATAAACCTACCGTTTTTAAACAAACCGACTTTCCACCAGCATTGGGACCTGATATTAGCAATATGCGTTGCTCACTATCTAATGCAATATTTAAAGGAACTACCTCTCTATCTTCTTCTGCAAACGAAAGATACAGCAAAGGATGTCTAGCCTCGGTCCATTTTAACTTGGGTTCTTCAGACAACTTTGGCAACATGGCTTTTGTTTTTATGCCAAATTTTGCTTTTGCCCGAATAAAATCCATTATTCCTAAAAAGACTATACTGTCTTCTAAATCGTCAATATAAGGACGAATAGTATCGGTAAACTCTTTAAGAATACGAACAATTTCACGTCGTTCTGCCGATTCCAATTCCGATAGTTGATTATTAATTTCTACTACGGGTGTTGGCTCAACATAACATGTTTTACCCGTAGCCGATTCATCGTGAATAATACCCGATATTTTTCGTTTAAACGATGCCTGAATAGGAATAACAGTACGTCCATCGCGAATAGCTAATGAAGTGCCCGCATCCACCCATCCCTCTTTTTGTGCCTGACCAATAATTCGTTGCAATAGCTTTGATGCTGCAGTTTGCTTGTTAGCCAAATCGCGACGTATATTTGCCAGCTCGGGCGATGCATTATCTTTTATTTTACCTAGGCTGGTAAGAATACGGTCAATACCATCGGTAACATAAGGGTGAACTACAATTTTATCAACAATTTTACTTAAGGATGGATAATTCTCCTGAGCATCTTCCTTCTTAAAAAAACGGATTATCGATTTTATAGTATTTAACGACCTACGTAAATTATGCATCTCTTTAACTTCAAGAAATGATCCAGTAATTCGTATTTTATTTAACGAGGGTCGTAAATCGTAATAATGCTCTACCGGAAAGCTTTCCACTTTCTCAATAATCTGTTTAAATTCATTTACCTCTTTTAATCGTAGCTGAATAACTTTATGCTTATTCATAAAAGCCATATCATCAATTAGGGTTTTACCCAAATCGCTCAAGCACTCGTCTTTCAATAAGCTACGTATGCGGATAAAATCAATCTTATGTTCGAAATTTTCTGGAAATATCACTATATACTATTTTAAAATATTTTTCAAATTTATATATAATTGGGCATATAAGTAAAAAACCAAGCATGTGGCTAAAGTTTGAAGTACTTAGAGTGCCTAAAGTATTATTACAAAAAAACTATATTATTAAGATAAAGTACACCTATATATAATACCAAACTTAATAGTCTTAAAACAGAAATCGTTGCTGCAGATTTAAATTTTGCGTAAAAATAACCCAAAGAGATTAAACCTCCTATTCGTAAAGAGATTTATCTTTTCATAAATTATATTAATAGTTCTTTGAGTTTTTATATATGGCAGATAATGAGCGTATTGCGTAAATTTTAAACTGTGGCTAACTTGCATATTATCAGCATGCTATTTTTTGTCTCACTACCTGCCTGAAGGTAAACCCGAATAAGTCAGCCTGTCTGGAGGCAGACAGGGCGGGCTCAAACCTGTCTGCCTCCAAGGCAGGTCTCAAAATGTAAGGTATCTATTATTATATAAATTTGTAGTATTTTTGGTAAATATCACTCTATTAATAAATTTAAACCTATTCAAGAATGAAATCACTAAATGTAAAAAAAATCCTAATATCTACTATTCTGGGCATTATATGTATGTCGCAAATGTTAGCATACACAGGAGAAGTAATATCTTCTTTTAAAACACCAGCAACCTATCCTTCAGGCCTTACATTTGATGGAACCAATTTATGGCTTGCAGACAGAGAAACAGATAAGATATACTCCATTGATCCTAAAACAGGAAAAGTATTGCATACAATTGAATCACCAGCCTACTGGCCTATGGGATTAGCCTGGGACGGAGAATACTTATGGAATGCAGACTTTAGAGGCTTAACCGATATTTATGAAGATAAAGATGGAATGATATTTAAGATTGATCCTAAAACAGGAAATATATTAAAAACGCTAAAAGCACCATCTAAAAGTCCAGTTGGTTTAGCTTGGGATGGAGAGTATTTATGGTGTGTTGACGATGTTAAAGATAAAGTGATACAATTTAGTACTGTTGATGGAACAACTATAAATTCGTTTACATCACCATCTACATCACCAGCAGGTTTAAGTTTTGATGGCAAATATCTATGGATATCCGATAGGATAAAAGATGAAATATACATGGTTGATCCTGCAACTGGATATGTAATTGTTATTGCTGATGCTCCAGGCCCATATATTCAGGCTTTAGCTTACGATGGAAAAGATTTATGGGCTGCTGATTATGAAGACGACAAAATTTATAAGGTGAAAATTAAAGATGATGAATTGTTTGTAAAAAAAGATGAGCAATTGCATACAGTTGTATATAGACATAAAGTAAAGAATTTTGGCCCGGGTAAAGTACTTTCATTAGATGTTAATATTGCCTTACCTGAAAATAGGGTAAATCAAACCTTAATTGGCGATATTAAATACAACAACAAACCTAATAAAATTGAAACGGATAAGTGGGGTCAGAAAACAGCTCGTTTCACATATAATAACATTGAGGCAGGAAAAGAAGTTGAATCTACTGTAACAACAACATTTAAATCGTATAATGTTCGGTATTTTATTTACCCTGAAAAGGTTGGCAAATTAGTTGATATACCTAAAGATATTAAAGATAAATATTTGGGTGATAATGAGAAATACCAAATTAATCATCCTATAATTCAAGAAACTGTAAAAAAAGTTGTTGGAGATGAAACTAATGCGTATTGGGTAGTTAGGAATTTACATCAATACTTAATTGGTCATTTACACTATATTATGGATGGTGCTTGGGATACTGCTCCTACGGTTATTAAAAATGGTCACGGATCATGTTCCGAGTACAGCTTTGTATTTATTTCGTTGTGCAAAGCGGCAGGAATTCCCGCAAGGTATGTCGGTGCTACTTGGATTAAAGGTGATAATGCCAGTATGGATGAAGTTTACCACCGATGGATAGAAGTATATTTACCTAACTACGGTTGGATTTCAACAGACCCAACACACGGGGATAGAAAATATCCACGCGATCAGGCTTTCCCTATTGGTTTAGTAAGAAATAAAGCCTTAATTACTACTCAAAGTGGTGGGGGATCAGAAACTCTTGGATGGAGTTATAACTCATATGAAACTTATGTTACCGAACCAAAAACCAATGTAAATGTAGTTTATTATGGCGATTGGGAACCAGTAAAAAAAGAATAGTGTTGTTTAGTTTATTTTAGCTTTACAGGTAAAAAGGTTGTCAAAATAAATTGACAGCCTTTTTATATGCCCTTGATTCCGCAACTGATAAGGCTATATACCTGATAGTTACAGCATTAGTCCCATATTAGATGCGCACGTTTTATTGTTACAATCGGCTATTAATTAACGACTCGCACCGTGACTTGCGAATTTTAGGTATGCCATAAAATTCCTTTTAAACTTAAACTAATCATCAATTATTTATTCATATGATTTGCAAGAAAACACCAAATACTATCTACCTAAATCATTCAGCCTACCTAGTATGCCGAGTGGGGTTCAAAAAAAAAGAGGCAAGGCTCGAGGAATATGCCCACCATGTAACTTTGGCAGACGGGTTATACGCAAACAGATTAAATTAACAATTTTATTAAATGCAGTTTAAAACTCAAAATAAAGTACTTATTATTGCATTAATAATAATTAGCAATATTAATTGTAATAGAAAAACAGAAAGCATGCAGTTTAAAACCTTTGTATTTAGCCCATTTCAAGAAAACACTTTTGTACTTTACGACGAAACTAAAGAGTGCATTATTGTTGATGCCGGAAATTTCAATGAAAGTGAGAATGAACAACTGGATGCTTTTATTAAAGAAAACGAATTAAAAGTTGTAGAGCTTGTAAACACACATAACCATTTAGATCATGTATTTGGTGCTCGCTATGTAGTAGACACATATGGAGTAAAAGGCGCATGCCACCCAGATGACCTATATTGGATAGATAATTTTACTACTGCAGCAGAAGGTTACGGCTTACAAATTGAAAAAGAAGCTCCAAAACCTGAAGTTATGCTCAACCATGGCGATGTTTTTAAATTTGGAAATGCCGAGCTTGAGATTATTCATGTACCTGGGCATTCACCAGGTGGTATAGCACTATATAATAAAAAAGAAGGTTTGCTTTTTTGTGGCGATATATTATTCCATGGCAGTATTGGCCGTACCGACTTACCCGGTGGCAATCATGATGACTTAATTAATGGTATTAAAGAAAAGCTATTTGTATTGCCAATAGAAACTCGTGTTTTTTGTGGACATGGACCAGAAACAACCATTGGGTACGAGAAAGCTAGTAATCCGTTTTTGAGGTAAATTAGTATTGTAACAAAAATTCAAAAAAGACAAATTTCAAAAATAACAAAAGACAAATTTCAAATTTCAAAGAAAACAAATTTCAAAAAAGACAATCGCAAACTAAAATTTCAACAAAGCGCTAATTAGTGTCGATCTATAAAGTCTATATTTTATTAACAATGGTTCGGTGTGTTTTTATATCTATCTGATAAATAGTAAATTACAATAATTAGCACAACGCAACTAATTGGCTTAATATCAAAACTTTGCGACTTAGCGGCTTTGCGCAAAACAAAGACCTGTCTGCCACAGGCAGGTTTAACGAAGTATTAATTAAAGTAATTGATTTTATTTATTCTTAATAAACAGTCTTTAGTCGGCAGTAAATTCAGTACAAATACAAGCTGTTGACTGAAGACCTGCCCGAATAAGCCCGTCTGAACAATTCGGGCATGTCAAGCGGGCTTTTGCAAAATATAAAATTATTATCAAGCAATAAATATATTGAAAAAACTAATTAGTGCGTGCAATAAAACTCGGTCTCTGATAAAGAAAGCTTCATTTTTGAGGCTTGCGAAGCCCGAAAAATGTGAGTTTACTAGTGTAAATGACCATTTTGAGGG